>DASVHW010000206.1 GCA_036382395.1 Candidatus Binatia bacterium
CGTTCAACTGCTCGGCTCCAGCGACAAGCTGAAATGGACGCGCGATAATGACGGTTTGAAGATCGAACTGCCCGCCGCGCGAACCGGAGAGTATGCCTGGGCGTTTAGGATCACGCCCACCGGGAAGTGAATATGAATAGACGAGCATTTCATCGCGCTGCGCTTGGGGTTGCCTCCGGTGCCCTCTGCCGTGGCCTCTTCGCGCAGGGTTCCGCCCCATATGAACCCACCTGGGCCTCGCTGAAGACTCACCCGGTTCCGGACTGGTATCGCAACGCCAAGTTCGGCATCTTCGTTCATTGGGGTCTGTACTCCGTGCCCGCTTGGGCTGTGCCCACTGGAGAACTGGGCAAGGTCGAGCCGGGCAAATGGTTCATCGATAACCCCTATGCCGAGTGGTACCTGAACACGTTGCGAATCGCCGGTTCGCCCACGGCGAAACACCACGCCGAGACGTACGGCAAGGATTTCGACTACTACAATTTCAGGCCGATGTTCAACAAAGCCGTGGCCGCCTGGGACCCGAATGTCATGGCCTCGCTATTTCATGGCGCCGGCGCCCGCTATGTGGTGCTCACAACCAAGCATCACGACGGCTTCACGCTGTTTCCCAGTCGCGTGAAGAACCCGCGTCACCCCGGCCTCTCGACAACCCGCGACCTCGTCGGCGATCTGGCCGCCGCTGTGCGCGGCAAAGGCATGAAGATGGGCACATACTACTCCGGCGGCCTGGATTGGACGTTTACCAGTGAACCAATCCGCAATTTTGCCGATATCCGCGCCAGGGTTCCGCAGTCGGAGGAGTACGCGCAATACGCCGACGCGCACTGGCGCGAACTGATCGAGCGTTATCGGCCCGCCGTCATGTGGAACGACATCGATTACCCCAAGGCCGGGAAGCTTCCCCAGTTGTTTGCACAGTTCTACAATACCGTTCCCGACGGCGTGATCGATAACCGGTTTGGCGTCGAGTTCGCGGACTTCACCACGCCCGAATATGCCAAGTACGACAAGATCACCGAAAAGAAATGGGAATCCTGCCGCGGCCTCGGCTTCAGCTTCGGATACAACCAGGTCGAGGGCCCCGAGCAGGTGATTGCCGCCGATAAGCTGATCGCCCTGCTCGTGGACATCGTCAGCAAGAATGGCAACCTGCTGTTGAATGTCGGTCCGAAGCCTGACGGCTCCATCTCCGAGATCCAGCTGGATCGGCTACATAAGCTCGGCGACTGGCTCGCGGTGAACGGAGAGGGCATTTTCGACACTCATCCGTGGGTACGAGCATCCCCTCCCGCCGCCAGCGGACCGCAGGTGCGCTTCACCCACAAGGGCGACTCCCTCTATGCGTTCTTCCTGGAACGTCCCGAGGCGCCGCGGGTCACCCTTCCCGGCGTCGTCGCGTCGGAAGGCACGGCGGTGCGAGTGCTGGGCGCTGGCGCCGACACCAAGTGGGAGCAGCAGGGCCGGGACGTGTTGGTGAACATCGGCCAGACCCCGGGACCGTACGCCATGGGCCTGCGAATCACGCCGGCTCCCCGCGCGCTGGACTAGCGAAGACCACGCGGACTTTTACCCTGCGCTCGAACCTCGCGCCTGGAGCGCCGCGGCCAATACGGGCAGCACGGTCCAGCCGCCGGCCTCACGATTCTCACCTACGCCTGGTCCAGAGACGTGAATGAGAACGAACCAATGGACTGGGTGCGCAGCTACGGCCGCGGGCGCGTCTACACAACCATGCTCGGCCACACCTGGCAAAACGAGGACAAGCCGAACTTTCGGTGCCGGGCCTTTCAGTGTCAGCGCCGGAATAAAACAGCAGCATTTCCGCCGGTTTAGTAGTTCAAAAGAACCGCCCCAGTGGCGGGGACGCGGTACGCACTCTACATGAGTTTCTAAATTGCCTAGCCTGCAGCGATGAGCCGCTCGACAATGGAGCGCCGTGGCATGCGAGAACTGGCTCATGGGAGAACGGGCCTG
>DASVHW010000207.1 GCA_036382395.1 Candidatus Binatia bacterium
AAGGTGACGCGCTCGACCTTGTCCTCCGATCGGAAGCGGTTCTCGGTTTGGGTTCCGGAACGCAGGTTCCGCAGTTTCGTCTGCACCATGCCGCGCCAGTTTCCCGGCGTGATGTGGACGACGTTCATGAGCCGGAAGAGGCCGTTCTGATGCTTTACAATCATCCCAGCGCGAAGCTGGGTCGCAGGAATCATCATTGCCTTGTCGCTCCTTGTTACAGCAGGAAAGTACCCTTGGATGTGTAACATCCGCTCGGTTAGCCCGCAACCGCTGGTCGAGCTTGAGGTCTGGAAGTCGGGGCATTTGAGTTGCAGTCACCTCAAGCCCCTGGCTTCGGGGCCATGAATACGAGCAGCGTCAGGCGGGCCGGTCCGGGATTACGGACAGCGTGCGCCGTCCCGGCCGGTGCCAGGACGGCGCAGCCGGTGCCGACTTCACGTTCCTCGTCGCCGATGCGGAAGGCACCGATGCCGTCGAGGACGAAATAGACCTTGTCCGAGCCGGCGTGTGCGTGCGCGCTCTGCGCCTGACCGGGATGCAGCCCATATACGTCGCAAAACATGCGTTCCGTGTCGAAGAGATTGACCTTCTTCATCTTCTCCGGCGAAAATGCCGCCGTTGCCAAAGCGTTCTTGAAAACTTCCATGCGCGTCTCCTTGAAAAACTCAGTCTACGGTCGAGAGTCAAGCAGCCCTACGGGCAGCGAGGAGCCCATAGTGGCTCTGGGCGGTAGGCCTACCCAGCTTGATTCGCCCCCGGCAAGTCGATAATAGACCTTCTATATCCATGAATCGAGGATCAGAAGTGCAATCGATGCGACCGAGCGACGCAGACTTTCGCGCCGCCCTGCACGGGCACGGCGAGCGGATCGAACGCTTCCGTCAGGGGAAGATGAGCGGTGACGAGTTCCGGCCCGTGCGCCTGAGCTATGGCCTGTACTATCAATTGGACCATACCAGCCACATGCAGCGCATCAAGCTGCCCGGCGGCCTGGTGACCCCGGCGCAGGTCGACGTGCTGGCGGACATCGCCGACGAGTACGCGCGCGGCATCATTCACGTGACCACCCGGCAGGACGTGCAGATGCACTGGATCGACCTCGCCAACGTCGTCGAGATCTACGAGCGCTTGCACGCGGTCGGCATCACCACCCGCGGCGCGTGCGCCGACAGCGTGCGTAACGTCACCGGCTGTGCGCACAGCGGCGTCTGGCCGGCCGAAGCATTCGACGTCACGCCGTACGTCGTGGCGGTGCATGAGTACTTCCTTTTTCATCCGCTCAACCTGACGCTGCCACGAAAGTTCAAGATCGCGTTTTCCACGTGCGCCGACGACTGCATCCAAGCGCCGGTGAATGACATTGCGTACTTCCCGCACGTGCGTGACGGCCAGCGGGGATTCAGCGTCCACGCCGGTGGCGGTCTGGGCTCGCAGCCGTTTCTGGCGCGCCCGATCCGTGACTTCATTCCCGCCGAGGACACGCTGCTCATGGCCGAAGCCATCGTGCGCCTGCAGCACCGCAGCGGCGAACGCAAGAACCGCAAGAAGGCACGGATGAAGTACCTCTTCCAGCGCCTGGGCATCGAGCGGTTCATGGCGGAGGTGGATCGCCTGTACTTGCAGGTGGAGGAGCAGCAAGGCGCTGCCCTGCGCGCCGAGCTGGCCGAGATCGTCGCCGGCTACCGGGCGAGTACGCCCCACGACGCTCCCTCGGCGCTGCCAGCGGGAGGCACGCCGCAGTTGGCGCACTGGGTGCGCACAAACACCTTTGCGCAGAAACAAGACGGATATTACGGCGCCGCCGTGCAGTTGCCGTTGGGGGATGTGACCAGCAAGCAGTTTCGCGCCCTGGGTCAGCTGGCTCGGGAGCTCGGGTCTGGAGAGCTGCGGGCGACAAATGATCAGAACCTCATGGTGCCGTGGATTCCGGGCGGGCGCCTGGAGGAGTTCTATCGCCGCCTCTGCGACATCGGGCTGGGCGCCGCTGATGCTTTGCATATCACCGACGTTACCTCGTGCCCCGGCGCCGACTATTGCAGCTTGGCGGTCAGCCGCTCCATGGGCATGGCCGCGGCTATTCGGTTGCACCTGATGGCGACCAATGGCCGGGTGGAAGATCTGGGCGTCTTCCGCATCAAGATCAGCGGCTGCCCGAATTCCTGCGGCCAACATCACATCGGCGACATCGGGCTGACCGGCCTATCACTAAAGGGCGAGGACGGAGAGAACCACCCGCACTACTCGATGCTGGTCGGCGGCCGTGTCGGGGAGCATGCTGCCGCGATCGGACGACGCATCTCCGGCCGCTTCCCCGAAGAAGAGGTTCCCGGGGTCATTTCCGCCTTGGCCGAGTTCTATCGTCAGGAGCGGCAGAAGGGGGAACACTTCGGGGATTTCGTCGTTCGCGTGGGGACCGATCGACTGACGGAAGTGGCGCGCGCTGCCGCTTCTGTGGTTCACTAGCAGGGGACCATGAGCGACGACAACTCGGCTGGACCGGCCGGTAACGGCGATAAGTACTATCATGGGATTGTGTGCGCGCTGCAGCGCGGTGCGCAGCGGGGAACGGTTCGGGCAGCCAGCGGCCGCGAGATTCCGTTCATATTTGCCTATGTGACCATGATCGGCTCACACCGGCGCTTCGATGACCTGTACGAAGGCCTGCAGATCGGTTACGACGTGAGCTGGACCTCAAAAGGTCTGCGCGTCTCCGTCATCCGTATCCCTGAATAAGACAGCGCGTCTCGTGGCGAGGCGCGAGTGGGTGTGTGCTTCACGTGGTCGCCCCGCGTCGGGTCTCGCCCGCCGACAGGCCCGTTGTGCAGCGACAGGCCCGTTGTGCAGCGTTGACACGGTGCGCAGCCCGGGTTTAACCTCCGTGCCGGATGGTTGTCGTCCGTGCCCTGCTCGCGTCCATTGCTCCCCTTTCCAAGTCGTGTCGGCTGACCGTACCTGTGCCACGGCCCGTTGCTCCTGATCAGCGTACCGGTGAGCGGCTGTGTGCATCGTCACTTGGTGCACCGGTACGGCTGCTGGTCGGATGCGCGCTCGTCTGGTGGTCGCGCGTGTGGCAGGCGACGGGGACACGCATCGAGGCACCGCTGAATGTTGATGCGCTGATGTACTGGACGCCGCTGATCCGTGAAGGAGCAACACAATGGCAGGACGGTGGCCCGCCATTGTGGAATCCGTATCAGGCCTTGGGCGCGCCTCTCCTTGCAACGCTGCAGGCTGGCTGCGCCTACTCGCTCAACGCCTTGTACCTCGTCCTCGATCCGGGTGGCGCATGGTTCTGCACCACCGTTCTGCACGACGCGATCGCGGGCCTGGGCCTCTTCGCCCTCTGCCGCCGCCTCGGCATGTCGCGCTCCGCGGCGTTGGTGGGCGCTGCATCCTTTGCTTTCTCCTGGCTGATCCTGCTCAAGTGCTACGATCAGCCGCAGTTCGTGACCCTCGCTTGGCTGCCGGCGCTGTTCGCACGAGACGAAGCAAATGATGACTCAACCAGTTGGCGCGGCATCGGTGCGTGGGGCCACTGCACGTTTCGTTGCTTGCTACCGACCGGGTGACACCGGCGCCAGCCTTCCGGGGGCTATTGCGCATCGTACGCCCCGATGTCCACGTGCGCCCCGGCCAGGCCTGGCGAGGCAGGCCGCGCGTTGTATGATTGTGCTGTATGATTATGGTTGACTTGCACATTCGTAAGGAGCAGGCTTGCTTACACAGGCACAGGACAGCAGAGCCAAGACAGCACGTGTCTCAATCTTGGGGCTGGGCAATGCCTGGCTGGTGGGTCGCTGGCCGTCGCCGACGCTGGTCCTTCTATCCTGGCGTTGGGCTCCAGTTCGCAGTGCGCCGGCACAATTGTCAACGTGCCGCTGACCCTCAACACCTCAGCCGCAGATGTAGGTGGCCTACAGGTCGATATTCTGTACGACTCGACCGCGTTCGCCGTACCGAAGCCACAGGATGCGTGCGCGGTGGTTACACCCGGCTATCTCGGGGAAGTGTATACATCGGTCGTCGCCTCCCTCTCAACGCAGATAGATACTGGTCGGCTGCGCGTCATTGTTGCGGATCTCGATGAGAACAGCGCAGTCCTGGAAGACGGGACGGTCCTGGAATGTCAATTCGAAGTGCTTCCGAGGGCTAGTGGCAGCTACCCGTTCACACCAGAGGGCCTGGTCATCAGCTCTCAGGGCGGCAAGATTCTCGACTCCACTCTGGGTGCAGGCCAGGTTGATGTTTCGCCAGCCTGCAATATAGTACCATAAAGGAAGGACTATGGCTTTGACTCGACCGGTTCATCGCACCGCACTGTATGTGCTAGCGGCGTTGGCACTCACGATTCCGCGCGCCACGCGAGCCGACATGTGCGCCTATGTCGTCAGCCCGGGGAATGGTGAAATGACCGTCGAAACGGCAGTCATTGATGTCATGTCGCAAGCGAAGGTCGCGGACATTTACATGGGACATCCCGTTGCTGTTGCGATCGATCCGAAGGGACAAGCGATCTACGCGCTGAGCCTGGACGTGAGCATGGGAGACGGGGCAACGGGACCCGCTCTTTCCGTGCTGGAGACGGCGGCGTACACGGTGGTCAAGGATATCCCGCTTCCAGGGTACAGTGGAACCGTCGTGGTGAGTTCGGACGGTCGGTTTGCGTACCTCACTGACTACGATAAAGGTGGCGTGGACGTCGTCGATTTGAGCGCCGGGGAGTTCGTGAGATGGATCGACGCTCGCCAATATTGTGATCCACCCCTTGGATTCGCGCTCAGTTCCGATGGTACCGAGCTGTTTACTCCGGGGTGCGGTGGCTCCGTTGGGATCAACGATACGGCAAGCGGCAGACTCACGGACACGATTGCCTTCCCGCCAAATCTACCAGCAGATACGGAACCGCTGACGGTCCTGCTGAGCCCTGATGGGCAGCGTGCCTACGTGGCGGTCTGGCCCCAATACGAAGGCGTGTTGGTGCTGGATCTTACCAGCCACACAGTTGTCGACCAGTTTGAAAACGTCGGCCCATATATCGCGTTGAGCCCGGACGGTTCGCACCTGTACAGTGTCGCGCCTGGCGCGTTGGCCGCCATCGACGTGCAAACGAAAGCGGTGCAGACGATTCCGCTGGGGACAGTAGCGGTGTCTGGGCGGCCTATTCTCGCCGTTGCGCCGGAATCAAGTCTCGTCTACGTCGCGTTCGCGCAGTCGCCCTTCGTCTTCGCTGTCGACACCGAGACGCAATCTATGGTCGCACAGTTTGAGGTCACCGCCAACCCGAGTGGCATCGCCGTTGGGAACATCAACGGTCCATGTCGCCCGGCCGGCTACACGCCGACGACCCCCACCCCGGTACCAACCGCGACGGTGACACCAACAAAAGCCCCGACCTTCCAATGCCCCCCTGGAGTGCCGTGCCTGGAGATCAGCTCGGCATCAATCCCTGCTGGCGGCGAGGCAACGATTACCGTTCATCTAACGACAGCGGGGCAGCAGATTGCTGGTATCCAAAACGATATCTCCTTCGATTCGCCTGTCGTCGTCCACGACTGCAAGGTTTCTTCCGATCTCCCCCCGCTAGTCGGGGGATTCTATTCCTTCAGCTCTTCGCTGCGGGCGCTTTTCTATAGTCCGGCCGGGTCTGGCCAGACCGTTATTTCAGACGGAGCGCTGCTGTACTCCTGTACGGTTACTGTTGCCAGCGACGCCCCCCAAGGCCCCTATCCGCTAGTCGCGCTCAACATCTACGGTTCCGATGAGCGCGGCAATGCGATCACTGTTGCCGGCGCGGACGGTGAAGTCATTGTGACGACGGGTCGGAGTGGGGCAGCGCCCTCGGGCATCAGTGCGGGTGCATCGACACCCACGAGCAGCGGCTGCCAGATCATCAACGGTCCGGCGACGGATTCGTTCTGGCTTGGGCTCGTGATCCCGATGCTGCTCCTGCGGCGAGGCAAGGACCGAGAAGTGCATTAGCTGAGGTCTTGAGAGTGGCCGGAGGTGCGAGTGAGCCCCACTGCGGTCTCTCATATGAGATGACTAAGACGATACCAATCCTACTAGCCGTGCTTGGATTGGTCGCCTGTTATCGATTGCCAGCCTCCACTTTCAGGGCGCGCACCACACCGTAGTCGGACAGACGGGGGGAATCGACGCAATAACGAGCGTGCCTCTCCGACTCGACATATTCGCCGTTGTTTCAATTGACGGCCAACAGCTTGGACTGAACGGTGACGGACCTTGCGATGGCAAAGACCTTCCGGTTCTCCAGGGTGTTACCCTCTGCGGAGGAGCGGCCGTCATAATCTGTGACGAAGTGAATGCGACTGGCGGCTATCTCTTGACCCTTTACGCAGCGCCAGCGTCATAAGCATCGATTTTCGAACTTTGACGCCGAGGGGGGAGAACAGATGGATCCAGCTTCACGCAGAGGGGCCTCGCCGCTGCTGGCCCTGACAATTGCTTCCTGAGTGCTATTGGTGCCGCGGGCAGCAATGACGCAGGTGTACTTCTCGGAAAGCCAACTGAGGATCTGCCGCTGCCACTGCGGACGGATGCCAGCGGCACGGTGCTCTGTCGGCTGGGTGTAGGCTCTCGCCCAGGACAGTCAGCGTTACCCTTCGCTGTTGTCGAAGTTGCCCTTGACCTCGGGTAGCAGTGGAGACTTGTGGTGGGTCTGCTGGCTGGGCGCCGGCTTTTGATAGATGAATCGCGTCTGACAACCCAGGCAGTCGGCGCTGTAGTTGCCATCCTTACGCCGCAACGTCACGGTGACGATGTCGCCGTCAGCATGGCGATGCTGTACAGCCGGGAATACCGACACGAGTTTTTCGTTCATGCAGTTCGGCGAGGACCTCACGTGTGCCCTTGTAACGTTCTGTGTTGGCGACGTCAATTGACGGACGTGGGCTGACCTTGCCCCCGCTGCTTCAAGACGCGGCGCAGGATCTTGCCGGACGCGTTCTTCGGAATCTCATCGATGAACTCGACGGCGCGGATGCGCTTGTAGCCGGCGACACGGCTCTCCACGAAACGCATGAGGTCGGTGGCGGTGGCAGTTGCGCCCTTATTCAAGACGATGAAGGCCTTCGGGATCTCTCCGGCCTCTTCATCGGGTTGCGGTACGACGGCGCAGTCGGCGACGGCGGGATGCTCATGCAACAGGGCCTCCAATTCCGCCGGCGCGACGCCGAAACCCTTGTACTTGATCATCTCCTTCTTGCGATCGAGGATGTACACGAAACCGTCTTTGTCCTTGCGCGCGATGTCACCGGTGAACAGCCAGCCGTCACGCAGCGCCCGCGCCGTCTCCTCCGGCGCTTTCCAGTATCCCTTCATGACCTGCGGGCCCCGCACCACCAGCTCACCCATCTGATCGATGCCCATCTCCTGTGTGCCGGTTTCGATGTCGACGATCTTGTCCTCTTGCTCGGAGACGCCCCAGCCGATCGATTCGAGACGGATCAGCTCCGGATTGTCGACCGGGTTGAGGTGAGTGATCGGTGCTGCCTCGGTCAGACCGTATCCCTGCAAGACGGTGACCCCGGTCAATTCCTGTACGCGTCTGCCAACCTCGGGTGGTAAGGGCGCGGCGCCGGACATCATGTAGCGCAGGCTCGAAAGGTCGTGCTTCTTCAGATCAGGGACGCGGGTCAACGCCAGAAGCGCCGGTGGTACGGCATACAGCAGGGTGACGCGGTGCTCGCGGATGAGTGCGAGGGTGGTCAACGGATCGAAACGCTCCATGATGACCTGCGTTGCCCCCGTGGCGACTGCCTTTCCCATCAGCATGGTGCCGTAGATGTGGTAGAAGGGCAGGAAGATGAGGAGGGTGTCACGCTCGGTGACGCGTCCGGCCGCGGCCGCTTGGATCGCGTTGGCGACGAGATTGCGGTGCGTCAGCATCACGCCCTTCGGTAAGCCGGTCGTGCCGCTGGAGTAGGGCAGGGCGATGAGGTCTCGCTCGACATCCAGCTCGACCGGCGGCAGCTGATCTGCGCTCGTTCCGCGGACGAGATCGTAGAAATTCAAGGTGCCGGGCCGTCGCTCGTTGCCCACGATGATCACGTGTTTGAGGGCGGGCAACTTGGCGCGAATCGCCTCGATGAGGGGGAGCTTGTCTTCGTGGACGATGACGACGCAGGCTTCGGAGTCGCCGAGCTGGTACTCCGCTTCCGCCTCCCGGTATGCCGGATTCAACGGCGTCACCGCCGCTCCGATCTTTGCGGCCGCCTCGAAACTGATGAGGTATTCGGGACGGTTGGTCATGAACAACGCCACGCGATCGCCCTTGGTGACATGCAGATCATGTAGCGCCCGGCCCAGGCTGTTGCTCAGTCCGTCGATCTCGCGGAAGGTGAGCTTCTGTGACCGGAAGACGGTCGCAATCTTCTCCGGGAATCGATCGACTGTATGCTGGAGCAAACCGTGGTACGGTATGGACGGCAGTTGGAGACGGGGGCGAAACAGTTCCCAGCGAAAATCGTCCACAGCCATACGTGTCCTCCTTGGTTGGGAAGAATCCGCAGCCGGAGATATTTGTCAAGCCAGTAGCGCTGGTGACGTTGCGAGACGGAGGAGTCGGTGAGTAGCGAACAAGCGCTCTATCTGGATCCCCGGCAGCCGTTGGAGGCACGGGTCAAGGACCTGCTCTCCCGCATGACGCTGGATGAGAAACTGGCGCAGATGGGCGGCGTCTGGTCGAGCAGCTTGCTGGACCAGCACGGCGCCTTCTCCACTGCCCAGGCCGCCGAGAAGCTGGCTCACGGCATCGGCCACATCACGCGCATCGGCGGGGCGACGGTGCTCGGACCCGCCGACAGCGCTAGGTTAGCCAATGCCATCCAGCGGTTCTTGGTCGAGCACACCCGGCTGCGCATCCCGGCGATCATTCACGAGGAGAGCTGTGCCGGATACGTGGCCCGCGGTGCCACGTGCTTCCCGCAGGCGATCGGTCTGGCGAGCACCTGGGAACCGGAGCTGATCGAGGAGATGACGCGCGTCATCCGCACCCAGATGCGAGCTGTGGGCGCGCATCACGCCCTGGCTCCGGTGCTGGATGTGGCGCGCGATCCGCGCTGGGGCCGGACCGAGGAGACGTTTGGCGAGGACCCGTACGTGATCTCGCAGATGGGGGTTGCCTACATCCGCGGGCTGCAAGGGTCCGATCTCGCCCACGGCATCGTGGCCACCGGTAAACACTTCGTCGGCTACGCTGCGTCCGAGGGCGGTATGAACTGGGCCCCGGCGCACATTCCGAAGCGCGAGTTGCTGGAGATCTACGTGACCCCTTTCGCCGCAGCGATCACGGAAGCCAAGCTGGCCTCGGTGATGAACGCTTACCACGAGATCGACGGCGTGCCGCTCGGCTGCTCCAAGGAACTGCTGGTTGACCTCTTGCGCGGCGAACTGGGTTTCGATGGTGTCGTGGTGACGGATTACTTCACCATCCCGATGCTCCTCAGTTATCACGGCATCGCCCGCGACGAGAGCGATGCCGCCCGGCAGGCTCTGGAAGCCGGGCTGGATGTCGAGTTGCCGGCCAGCCACTGTTACGGCGAACCGCTCCGTCAGGCGCTCGCAGCCGGGACCGTAGACATGGCACTCGTGGACGCGGCGGTGAGCCGGCTGCTCAGGATGAAGATGCAACTCGGCCTGTTCGAGCAGCCGTATGTCGACCCTGCCGTAGCGGAGGCTGTCTTCGATACGTCCGCGCAGCGCGCCCTGGCGTACCGCATCGCACAGAAGTCGATCGTGTTGCTGAAGAATGACGGCAATCTGTTGCCGCTCAAGAAGTCCCTCACGTCCATCGCGGTCATTGGCCCCAGTGCGGACAGCGTCCGCCTTCTGCAAGGCGACTATCACTATCCTGCCCATCTCGAACCCACATTAGGAGCGATCAAGGAAACGGACCCGTCTCCGCGTGCGGACGGCAGCGTGAATCTCGCTCAGTACTTCGTGTGCATGACGAGTGTGTTGCAGGGAATCAAGGGGAAGGTGTCACCGCGGACGACCGTGCACGCAGCCCCGGGTTGCGACGTTCTCGGCGGCTCCACGCAAGGCTTTGCCGAGGCGATCGATGCGGCGCGAAAAGCCCAGGTCGCGGTTGTGGTGGTGGGAGACAGGTCCGGTCTCGTCGATGGCTGTACCAGCGGTGAGTCGATCGATCGTGCCCAGCTGGGGCTGCCAGGAGTGCAGCAGGCTTTGGTCGAGGCGGTTGTTGCGACCGGGACACCCGTGGTTGTGGTGCTGATCAACGGCCGCCCGCTAGCGCTGCCATGGATTGCGGAGCATGTTCCCGCCGTGCTCGACGCGTGGCTGCCGGGAGAAGAAGGTGGGACCGCCGTTGCCGACGTGTTGTTCGGTGACTACAACCCGGCGGGCCGGTTGCCGATCTCGCTGCCGGTAACGGTCGGCCAGGTTCCCGTCTACTACAATCACAAGCCGTCCGGAGGCCGCACGAACTGGAAAGGAGATTACCTCGGCACCAGCAGCCAGCCGTTGTTCCCCTTCGGGCACGGACTGAGCTTCACCCGCTTCGAGTATCGCAACATCGAGATCTACCCGCAGCAGGTGGAGGCTACCGGCAGCGTGAGGATTGGCGTCACCGTTGCCAACGCCGGTGGCTGCGCCGGTGACGAGGTGGTCCAGCTCTACGTTCACGATGCGGCGGCAAGCGTGACCCGCCCGGTCAAAGAGTTGAAGGGATTCAAGCGCGTCGAATTGGGACCCGGCCAGCAGAAGACCGTGAGTTTCGACCTTGCCGTCAGTCAGCTCGGGTTCTACGACCGCGGCATGAGGTTCATGGTTGAGCCGGGGACGATCGAGGTGATGATCGGGAGTTCCTCGGCGGACATTCGGCTTGGGAGCACCTTCGAGATCATCGGTGAACCGGCCGATGTGCGGCCGATCAGGAGATACTCCACCCCGGCACGCGCCGAGTGATTCACGGCCAGATCAACATGCGCGTGCCGATGAAGATGAAGAACACGGCGAAAACGCGCCGCAGCCAGGGATCAGAAATGTATTGGGCGACGTACCCACCCGCGCCGGCGCCGAAGACGAACCCGAGGCAGATGAACATCGCCCACGCCAGATTGACATGGCCGGCTCGGTAGTACCCCAGAAACGCCAAGATGCCGATGGGTGGCAACAGCATCGCCAGCGAGGTCCCCTGCGCTTGGTGCTGTGACATGCGGAAGAAGTGGACCAGCAGTGGAATGACGATGATTCCGCCACCCACTCCAAGAATGCCCGACAGCACACCGGCGAGTGCCCCAACCAAGATCATCCACACGGCTACCATGGACGGAATCATTCCCTGATTCCAGCGGCGAAGCAACGGTTGACTGGTGGCGCTGACCCGGCACCCGCTGCCGCGGCGTGGAGGAGGGCGACGCATTGGCGCGCCGCCTCACCGCGGCAGGCCTCCACTGCCTACCGCGGACGATTCAGCCGCTCGCGGCTCAGGACTCAGGACTGATCTGCAGCAGCACCTTCAGTACGCCGGGCGACGCGGCGGCCTGTAGTGCCCGCACGCCATCACGCAGCGGGAACCGGGCCGCGATCAATGATTGCACGTCGATGCTGCCAGCTTCCAAAGCATGCAGTGCCGGAGGAAAACTTCCGCAACGCGAGCCGATCACGGTGATCTCGTTGATCACCAGGGGTGCAAGGTTGACTCGAGGCTGCTCCGCGGAAGTGCTTTTCAGCACCAGCGTTGCGCGCGGGCGGGCGGCCTTCACGGCGATTGCAAAACCGATGGCCGAGCCGGTGGCTTCCACCACCAGATCAGCGGCCGCGCCGGTCCAGTTCTGGACGGTGCGCGTGGTGATGCCACGTTCCCGGAGGATGGCGAGCTTATCGTCGTGTTTGCCCACCGCCAGTACCCGTGCACCCGCCTGATGCAGTACCTGAGCGACGAGCAAACCCAACTTGCCGTCGCCGAGCACGATGGCGTCGAGGCCGGGCCGTAATGGCACCTGCTCGAGAATTTCAAACGCGGCGGCAAGCGGTTCGGTGAACACTGCCGCGTCATCCGCAACTGCATCGGGGACAAGGTGGAGATTGGCCACCGGGACGGCGACCAACTCGGCGAAGGCGCCATCCGCTCCCAGGATCCCCATCACCCGCCGATGCGGACAGTGGCGCTGAAACCCGCGCCCGCACATGGCGCAATTCCCGCAAGCGAAGTTGATCTCACCGACCACCCGCCTGTTGCGCCACTCGGCCGGGCCGTCTTCGACCATGCCGACGAACTCGTGGCCGAGTATGCCGCGAAAGCCCATGTAGCCCTTGGTGATTTCGAGGTCGGTGTTGCAGATGCCCGCGATACTGACGCGCACGAGCGCCATGCCCGCAGCGGGCACAGGTCGCGGATGATCCGCCACCTCTGCTCTGGTACCATCCCAAGAGAGCGCACGCATCGCGTTGCGACTGTAGCAAACAAGGCTTGCACGGTGAACCGAAGTCCATGACTGCTCTCTGATTTTGTCCTCGCGTTTCCACGACAGCGCCGTTACTATTCCAGCACATGAACTGGAGTTGCAGGTGACCGCCGTCATTCTTGCCGCCGGCCTAGGGACCCGTATGGGAGCGCTGACGGGCAACCTCCCGAAGCCTCTCCTCCCGTTGAGTGGCCGCCCGATCATCGACCATGTGTTCACCGGCCTGCGAGCGGCCGGCATCCGTGAGGTCGTCGTCATCACCGGATACCTGGGAGAGCAAATCGAGTCTCACCTGGGAACCGGTGAACGCTGGGGCCTCCGGCTGACCTATCGGTCTCAAACCCAGCCCGATGGCACTGCCCGGGCTTTGCTCTTGGCGCGGGAAGCTGTCAGCGGAGGTCCGTTCCTCCTTTCGTGGGGCGACATCGTGGTGGAGCCCGAGCAGTATGCGGTCCTGGTTGCGGAATATGGTCGGACACCGTGCGACGTGATGCTCACGGTCAATGCGACCGCCGATCCGTGGCGGGGCGCGGCGGTGTACGTGGACAGCGACTGGCGTGTCACTGATCTGATCGAGAAGCCTCCGCGCGGCTCCTCGCGCACCCCTTGGAACAACGCCGGCATCTTCATCCTCACGCCGCTCATCTTCAGCTACGCCGAGCAGCTGCGCCCCTCGCCACGCGGGGAGTACGAGCTGCCGCAGGCGATCACCGCGATGATTGCCGACGGCCGTGTCGTGCGCGCCTGCCCGGTGCGAGGTTTCTGGAGCGATCTCGGTACGCCGGAAGACCTGGCGGCCGCCGAGCGTGCATTGCGAAGTGCGCCGGGGAGAGTGTAGCCGCAATTGGACCACAGTGCCGTTGTGCTCACGTGTGTTCGTAGGTGCGCAGCCGGCTGCGCTGGCTGGAATCGCGCCGCAACTTTATGACTAGCGAGACTGAATCTCCCGAAGCGCACCGTATCAGCCGGCTGGTGGCGCAGTTCGCCCGGCAGATGGGCCGGGCAGCCGCATTTGTTGTCCGTGCCCCTGGGCGCGTCAATCTGCTGGGTGAGCATACGGACTACAACGGGCTTCCGGTGCTGCCCATGGCGATCGATCGCAGCATTGTGGCCGTGGGTGCGCCACGTACGGATGGGGTGGTGAGCCTGGCCAGCACGGCGGCGCAATTCGGCTCCCGTCGCTACGAGCTGTGCGAGCACATCCCGCCGTTCGGTGACGGCGATTGGGGCAACTACTCGAAGGCGGCCGCGCAGGGGTTGATACGAGACTGCGGTGGGACACTGCCCCGCGGTGCCGATCTGCTGATCGACGGCAACATTCCTAGCGGCGCCGGGCTGTCGTCATCGTCGGCCTTGGTGGTAGCGAACGCCCTGGCGCTGCTTGCTGCCAACGGGGTCGAGATCCCGTACGTCAAGCTCGCCGAGTTACTGCCCGTGGCGGAGCGGTACGTCGGGACACTGAGTGGGGGCATGGACCAGGCCACCAGTCTGCTGGCACAGCAAGGGCGTGCGCTGCGCATTGATTTCTTTCCGCTCCGCGTGCGTACGGTGCCGCTGCCGCCGGGCTACAGCATCGTGGTGTGCCACAGCCTGGTGCAGGCGGAGAAGTCCGGGACCGCCCGGCGTGGATACAATCTTCGAGTGATTGAGTGTCGGCTTGCCTGTCGCCTGCTGGAGCGCGCTCTCGGAACTGCTTTGCCGCGTCCGTTGCAAACACTGGGCGACTTGGTGACGTTGTTCCCGGGACGCCGGCTGGAGGAGTTCGTTTCCTATGTCAGTGCGCAGGTGCCGGACTGCCCGCTGCCGCTGTCGCAGATTGCCGCGGTCATCGGTACGTCCCCGGAACGCCTGCGCAACGAGTGTCAGATCACCTCCGATATGGGCGATCAATTCACCCTGCTGCGCCGCCTGCGGCACGTCATGTCCGAGGCCGGCCGGGTGAATGAAGCGGAGGAGGCCCTGCGTGCTGGCGACGCGCTGGGGTTCGGCCGCCTGATGGATGCGTCGCACGGCAGCTGCCGTGATGATTACGAGATCAGTTGTCCGGAACTGGAGGATCTGGTCCAGATCGCCAAGGAGGGAGGGGCGGTTGGCGCGCGGCTCACCGGCGCCGGATTCGGCGGCTGCGCGGTGAATCTGGTCGCAGACGGGGAGGTGAATTCGTTGCTGGTGCGTGTGGACCGCTTGTTCTACCGCCCGTCGCTAGGCAGGGCGGGTGACCTGCGGGACTACCGGTTCATCTTCAAGCCCCAGGCCGGCGCCGAGGTCTGGCGCTGCTGAGCGGCGCCGTGTTGGCTTTCGAGGTCTGCCGATATAAGGACACGGGATGGATGGGCCCGAGATGGAGCGCCGCCTGGCCGCCTTCATTGCCCGGCAGCTTGGGGTGGAGACGGTTACGGTCTCCAATCTGCGGCGCCTGCCGGGCGGCGCCTCTCGTGAAATCTGGTCGCTCGACCTGAGCTACGTTCGGGATGGAGAGCGCGCGTTCTTGCCCCTGGTTCTGCGCCGCGACCCACCCTCTCACCCGGCGCAAAGCGCTCGCCGCGACGAATTCCTCCTGCTGCAGGCGGCGCACGCCGAGGGCGTTCCGGTGCCGAAGGTGTACTGGATGGCTGATGATACAGAGACGCTCGGCGCGCCGTGTTTTCTGATGGATCTCGTCGAAGGGGAAACCATCGCGCGGCGCCTGCTGCGCGATGATGCCTACGCCCGGGCGCGTCAGGTCATGACGGGACAGTTGGGACGCATCCTGGCGAAGGTCCACCGTATTGATCCCGTCAAGCACGGTCTTGCGTTTCTCACCGGAGCGTCAGCTGACGGCACGCCGGCCGAGGGTGAGCTCGACCGATACGAGCAGATATATCGCTTCATTTCACCCGACCCGCACCCGGCGTTCGAATTGGCGATCCGCTGGCTGCGTCACCGGCTGCCGCGCGACGGCGAGCGCACGGTGGTCCATGGCGACTACCGCATCGGCAACGTCATCTTCGGTCCCGAAGGAGTGCGTGCCATTCTCGACTGGGAGCTGGCGCATGTCGGTGATCCGATGGAAGACCTGGGCTGGATCTGCGTGCGTTCCTGGCGTTTCGGTAGTGACGACAAGCCGGTGGGCGGCATCGGCAGGCGCGATGAATTCTTTCGCGCCTATGAAGCAGGCGGCGGCTCCAGGGTTGATCCCGAGCGTGTGCGGTTCTGGGAGGTGCTCGGCAACCTCAAATGGGCCATCATCTGTATCATGCAGGCCAAGACCTATCTCGACGGCCATTCGAAGAGCGTCGAACTCGCCAGCCTCGGGCGGCGCTCGGCCGAGATGGAACTGGAGCTGTTGAACCTTATCGAGACTGAGGGAGCGTGAATCGTGTTCGTGCGTCGTGTGTGGTGCTGGCTGCTCTGGCTCCCGTGCCTCCCGTGGGTGGCCGGGTGCTCACTACTGACGCAGTGGGAGAGACCGGTTCCGCTGGCCAACTCGTTGCAGGAGATCGTGCCGCACAGCGACCGCGACCATTTTGTGTACGTCTGGCGGCGGATCGAAGACGGGCGCGTGACGGCGGCTGGGGTCCAGGTCGAGCATGTGAGCGCCATCAAGGGCGGCGAATTTGAAGTGACCTTGAGCGAGAACGGGAGGGCGATGGGTCGGATGCGCTTCCGCGATGAGGGGAGCACGTTGGTGCTCCTCCGTGAAGACGATCTTTCGCGCGGCTTTGGCTTCACCTACGACCCCCCACTGGCGCAGCTGCAGGTGCCCTTGTTCCCAGGCCGGCAGCAGGCATCGGCGTCCGCCACCATGGCGCGGAGCGCTGATGGTGAGACCATCGCTGTGGTGCCCGTGACGCAGGTGGTGGAGGCCCAGCCCGGTGCCGCGGTGCATTCGCGCCTGGGTGATTATCGCAGTTCCGTGGTGATCCGGACGGCACGCACGTTACACTTGCCCGATGAGGTAAGCGAGATGCAGGCGGAGACCGTCGTGGTGCCGGGTATCGGTGAAATCAGCTCGACCGGAAGCGTCTCCGATACGCAGGTGCTGCACCGGGAGTTGGCCTGCGCCATCATCGGCGGCCGGCGCATCGGTGATTGCACCCATCTGAATAAGAGCTGGGAGGAGAACAACGATGCAGGACCGTCCGACGTGCGCTGAACTACTCGAGGCGGTACAGCACTTTCTCGAAACAGATGCCGTGCCGGCGCTCGACGGCCCGAAAAAGTTTCACGCCCGCGTCGCCGCCAACGTGCTGGCCATCATCCGGCGTGAGCTGGAGAGTGAAGACACGCAACTGCGTGATGAGTGGCGGCGGCTTGGTGAGCTGCTCGGCATCTCGGATGCGGTGCCCGCAGACCGCGCCGAGCTGCGGCGAGCCCTGCGCCAGCACACGAAGGAGCTGTGCCAGCGGATTAGCCAGGGCGATGCCGATGCCGGTGAGTGGCGCTCCGCCGTGATAACCCACGTGCGCCACACCGTCGAGGACAAGCTGCGCGTCGCCAATCCGAAGTATCTGAGCGGTGAGTCGAGAGGCTAGAGTCTGGAGGTTCGTGCAACTCCCAGCCGACAGCCCTTAGAAATTGCGGCGTGCTACCAAGCCAGGCGGAAAAAAGCCTAGGGATGGCAGCGTCGCGGCCTGCTACAGAACCGCCGCAATGAAGCAACTCGCCCGCGACCTGGCACGCCTGGGCGCCTAAACCGACGGCACCCAGACACGGAACGTTGAGCCGCGTCCGACCTCGCTGTCGACGGTGATCCTGCCGCCCAGAACGTCCAGCAGGCGACGCGCGATGTGAAGTCCCAGGCCGACCCCGCCGAAGCGGCGGGTCATCGAGGACTCACCCTGGCGAAACGGCTCGAAAATGATCGGCAGCGTCTCCGGTGCAATGCCGATGCCGGTGTCGGTCACTGAGAATTCCACACCGCCATCCCTGCTGCGTACACCGACAGTGACGCGACCTTCTGCGGTGAACTTCATGGCATTCCCGATCAGGTTCTTGAGCACCACCTTGAGCTTGACCGGGTCAGTGTGAAGTGGCGGTAGTTGCGGCGCGACATCCCAGACAAAGTCCACATTCGGTTTGTCGCGTAGCTCGCTGGCTTCTGCGTCCAGCTCGCTGACGAGGTCGGACAGGATGATCTCCTTCACCTCCAGCGGGACGTGCCCCGCTTCGAGGCGGCTGAGGTCGAGGGTGGCGTTGATGAGTTCGAGCAGCCCGTGGGCGCTCTTGTCCATTCGTCGCAAGACATCGATTTGCTCCGCTGTCAGTGGGCCAAACTCCCCATCGAGCAGGAGATCGTTGTAGCCCACGACGATATTGAGGGGGGTGCGTAACTCGTGTGACATGGTGGCCACAAAGTCAGACTTGAGACGGTTGGCACGCTCCAGCTGTTCGACCAGCCGTGCGTTCGTCAAGGCAAGCGAGGCGAGGTGAGCGATCCCGCGAGCGATGCGTTCCTGCTGAGGGCCAAAGGGATCCCTGCGTCCACGATAGGCCGCGGTATGTATCCCGACGATTTCACCGCCGCGGCGCAGCGCCATGAAGAGGATCACCGTAATGCCATACGCTGTGAGCACGCCTGCAAACGAAAGGTCCTGACGGATCGTGGTATTGACGACCTGGTCACGTTCGAGCCGCGCCAACAGATGTGCGAGTGGTGGGCGAGGCAGCTTGAGCACGTGGATCGACTCCCATTGCTCGGGCGTATGCCCATAACCCGACACCGGAACGAACACCTGCTCTTCGGGCTGCCAGAGCACCGTGTGACTCCAAGCACACTCCAAGACTTCCGTAGTGACCTGGCAGAGTCGGTTGAGGAGCACCGGGGTGTCGAGGGAGGAAATGAGTTCCTGACCGACGCGTGCCAAGGCGCCGGAAACATGAGCCTCGTCCCGCAGAGCCTCCTGTGCCTGCCGGCGTTCCCGCCGTACTTCGGCTTCGCGCAACTCGCGCTCAATGGCGGGTGCCAGTCGCGCCAGGTTGCCCTTCATGATGTAGTCTTGCGCACCGGCCTTCATGGCCGCAACCGCGACTTCTTCACCGATGGCTCCGGACACGACGAGAAAGGGAAGATCGAGTCCGGAGTTCTGCAACAGCAACAAGGCGGCAAGCCCACTGAAGCGCGGCAGTTCGTAGTCGGCAAGCACAACATCCCAGGCCTGCTGGGCAAGGGCAATTTCCATGGCGGGGCGGCTGTCGATGCGGCGGTACGTCAGATCATACCCAGCACGCCGCAGCGCATGCCTCACCAACTCGGCATCGTCCTCGGAATCCTCCACGTGCAAGACGCGAAGCGGCCGGGAGGACTGCGGATCGCGGCGCGCCTCATCGTCGCCGGATGGTCGCCTGTTCATGCCGGAGCCCACAGCCGCGCCCCTCGAATAACTCACTCGTTGCTGCTGGATGGCGCGAGCGTGAAATAGAACGTCGCGCCCTGCTCGACGGCGCCTTCGGCCCAGATGCGGCCGCCGTGACGATGAATGATGCGCTGCACGGTTGCCAGGCCGATGCCGCTGCCCTCGAACTCATCGGACCTGTGCAGGCGCTGAAAGGCTCCGAAGAGTTTGCCAGCGTACGCCATGTCGAAGCCAGCACCATCATCGCGCACAAAATAGGCCGGCTGCCCGTTGACTTGCATGAAGCCGAATTCAATCCGCGCTCGCGGATGCTTGCTGGTATACTTCCACGCGTTGCCGAGCAGGTTGTCCAGCGCCACCCGTAACAAGCGCGCATCGCCGCGCACCACCAGCCCCGCCGTGATGACGAATTCGACCTGCCGCTCCGGTTGCGTCTTCTGCGACTCCTCGGCGACGGTTTGTGCGAGGGCGCTCAGGTTGACCGGCTGCCACTGCATGTCAGCGCGTACCACCTGTGAGAGGCTGAGCAGATCGCTGATGAGCTGCCCCATGTGCTCAGTGGCGCTACACACGCGATCGAGGTAGTGCTTCCCTCGCTCATCGAGCTTGTCCGCATAGCCCCCCAACAAGAGCTTGGTGAACCCGTTGATGTGTCGTAGCGGTGCCTGCAGATCGTGCGACACGGAATAACTGAAGGCTCCCAGTTCGTTGTTCGCCGCTTCGAGTTGGGCGGTGCGCTCAAGGACGCGCCGCTCGAGTTGCGCGTTCAGGCGGCGAATCTCTTCCTCCGATTGCATGCGTTCGGTGACGTCTCTGGAGATGATCACTGCACGGTGCTCGCCGCTCGCCGTCCGAAATGCCTTGCCCGCGCCCTCGAACCAGCGCCACTCTCCGTTCTTGTGCCGAAAGCGAAACATCGCCTTGGCCGACCGTGTGGCAAACAGCGCTGTGGTATGGGCGAGATCATCGGGATGCATCAATTCAAAACCGCTTCTGCCGACCAGCTCGCTCGGATCGTAGCCCAACACTTCCTTGTGATTGGGGCTGACATACAAGAGTGGGCCCTCAAAGCTCACTTCGGCGATCAGGTCGTGTGCGTTTTCCGCCAGCCGACGATATCGTTCCTCACTTTCGCGTAACGCTTCCTCGGCTCGCTTGCGCTCGGTGATATCGCGGGCGTTGACGAGCAGCCCCGCCACCGCCGAGTCATCCGAGAAGTTTCTGACGACCGCTTCCACCGTACGCCACGAGCCGTCTTTGTGCCGAAATCGAAATGGCACAGTTACTGCCGTAAGGCGATCCTGTGTCGCTTCGGCAAACTTGCGGGACAGTTCTGGCAGATCGTCTTGGTGAACGAAATCAAACGCGTTCCGGCCCACGAGTTCGTCGGGTGTGAATCCCGATGTCTGCACGTGGGACGGGCTGGCGTAGCGGTAGGTTCCGTCGGCGTCCAGAATCGCAACGAGGTCCAACGCCTTCTCGATCAGCGAGCGGAAATGCTGCTCGCTGTCGCGCAGTGCCGCCTCCGCCCGCTGGCCCTCGGTGATGTCGCGCAGGATGACGGTGCGCAGCTGCCGGCCCGCGATTTCTACGCGGGAGATCGAGGCCTCCATCGGGAACTCATCACCGTCGGCACGGAGGCCACTGGCGCAGCCCCGCGCACCCCTCATTTCCTTGGTAGCCATTGTTTGATCGAAGGCCCGGATCCGCTTCCGATGCGCGGCGCGAAAACGTTCCGGGATGAAGCGATCGAGCGTCTGCCCGATCGCTTGTGCGGCAGGGCAACGAAATATCTGCTCGGCAGCCGGGTTGAAAAGCACGATGCGCTGATCGGCGTCGACGGTTATGATCGCATCCATCGCCGAGTCGATGATGCTGCCGAGGTGTGCCTCGCTTTCCCGCAGCGCCTCCTCTCCCTGCTTGCGCTGGATCGCCTGACCCAGCAGATCCGCAACTGACTGCACGAAGGCAATGTCGTCCGCCGTGAATATCCGTTGCCTTGCTGTATGTGCACCCAGCACACCGAACGGGCGTTTCTGACCGCGGATGACCACGCTCAGGCCGCTCACGATTCCGTGGTCGCGGAGCAGCGGCGGTACACTGAATCGCGTCTCCGTGCGCAGATCTTCGACCACCACCGGTTCATCGGAGAGGAGCGTGTAGCCAGCCTGAGACTCAGTACCGGCGCTCACCGTCGCCGCGCCCACGAACCCGTTCCGCCAGCCAGCCCCGGCCTGCAAGTGCAATGCGCTGCCATCCGGCAGCAGCTCCAGGACCTTGCAGTACTCGACCGCGAGCGTCTCGGCGACCAAGCTGACCGCATGGTCGAATAGGGTGGTCCGATCGGTGGCGGTCAGCGCCTGCCGTCCAAGGTCCGCAAGCGCGGCCTGCTGCTGCGCCAGAGTTCGGAGCTGCTCCTTGGCCAGCTTACGGTCGGTCAGGCGGATTTGTTGGCGGGGTCGCGGCGACTGTGGGAGTGCGTTCGTACGTTCTGGGTTGCGGCGTTCGTTCCTACGCTCCGGGCGATTGACGTCTCTCATGTAATCGTGCGCCACCTCTCGGCAGTTCGAACATCGCTTGAGCGAGCTCGGATAACGGCACCGACCCATTGAGCATGGCGCCGGGGCCGCGCATTCGAGCCTCTAACTGTGAGTGTTTATCATACCAGAGTTACCATGTACACTTACGTTGCGCTACGCCGCTTTCGTTTGCGCGCCTTCCGCACCGGTCGCAGCGTACTGTTGGAACAGCCCCCCCCACGGTGTGGTGGTGAGCCAGCTCTCGAAGGTGCGGCGGTCCTTCAGCGGCCAGCGGAAGTAGTCGTGGTAGGCCTCGGAGCCGAAAATGAACAGGTGTACCAGTGGCGTGCGGAAGAAGAAGTTCTGGATGCGCTTGACCGGGCTGAACCAGAGGAGGTCGCCGACGCGGCTGGCGAGATTGTCGCCGACATGGAAGTGCCAATTCTCCCGCGAGATGTCTTCGCCGACAATTTCGATCTCCTCCGGCTTGCCGATCCCGAGCCCGGCCTCATGTGCCAGGTTGATGTATTTGATGCTCATCGGGTCGAACCCCATCATCTTCGCGGCGACGGCGTCGATGGCCACTTGATCGGCACTGGCGAGGATCACGTTTTTGATCACCGGAAACATGGTGCGTGGACCCGGACCGTTACCGCAGGTCGTGCCGTCCATCACGGCGAAGAGCCCGGAGTGAATTTCCTTCTGGATCGCCAGCAGGTCGACGATGGTCTCATGGATCCAGCTGTGGGTGTAATGACGTAACGTGTTCAGCAAGCCGCCAAAGGCGTTCTTTATGGCGCCGGTCGTTGTCGTGTAGATGTGGCACTTGACCGTCGGCAGGTGCACCACGTTCTTGCCGATGAAGTAGTCGGGGATCTGGATGCCACCGTAGTCGCGGTAGATCGCATCCAGCGCGAGCATCTTCGCTTTGGGCCGGTAGGAGATCCACTTCATGTCCTCGCCTTTGAAATTGTACAGAACCGGGATGCCGTAGCGCCGGAAGATGGGCATGTATTTGTTCAGGTCTTCGCCCTTGAACGCGTCGGTGACCACGGTCTTGTTCTGCACGCACGACAGGTCGTGGTAGCCGTTGTTGCGCAGGCCAAGGATGGTTCCCTCGAGCTGCCAGGGTGTGGTGTTGGCGCCGGGGAAGGGAAAGTGCCACGAGATGTTGTCTTTCAAGATCGTGGTGCTGGATGCGTTCAGATGGTGCTGGACCTCAGCCATTTCCATCAGACGCTGGTAATCGGCCAGAACCGTCTCCGGTTGAGTTTTCAAGACCGCGACTTTCGATTTCAGCATGCTAAACCTCTCATGCCGCATGTTAGCACGCCCCCGGAAGCGGGCAAACCGAGATCCCGCCGCTCCGTCCGAGGCTTGTGTTCGGCTCGGTGGCGGCGTACCTGATACAGGTTGAGACGTTGCCACTGCGTGAGGGTGAAACGATGCAAGGGAGCACCGATGCGATATGCGAGAGCAGTATGGCTTGCGTTCATGATCGCAGTCGCACCGCTGGTGGCGACGGCACAGGAGCCGCCGGCTCCGGGTGGCGGCGAGGCCCGGGAGATTGAAGAGTTACGGAAAGAGGTGCGCGAGCTGCGGCAGGCGGTGCGCGCATTGCAGGAAGCACAGAAGCAGCCGCCCGCAGCGACCGGCCAAACCGAGCAGGAAAAGGAATTGGAAGCGGAGATCCGAGCCGCCATGCCTCCGGCGACTCCCGGCGTGCCCGCCCCGGCGGCTGCCAACGAGGCCATCACGACTGCTGCCCCAGTGATCCAGCCGGCGACTGGACCCGGTGTGGGCAAGAGCTCGTCGCTGCTGAACCCCGACATCAGTTTCATCGGCGACTTCACCTTTCTCGGCACCGACAATAATCAGCTGAACAAGGCCAATCGCTTCAGCTTCCGTGAAGCCGAGCTGGGGCTCCAGGCCCCGATCGATCCGTTCGCACGGGCCGATGCGTTCCTCACGGTCGACGAAAGCGGATCGTTCGACATCGAAGAGGCGTACGCCACCTTTCTCACTCTGCCCTTCAACCTCCAGGCCCGCGCCGGCAAGTTCCGTCTCATGTTTGGCAAGAACAACGTCCTCCACCGCCACGCCCTGCCACAGACCGATCGGCCTTTCGTGGAAGTGGATAACTTCGGCGACGAGGGCTTTGCCGGGACCGGTGCGGAGCTCAGTTACCTGGTGCCGAATCCGTGGGATCAGTACCTGCTGCTGACCGCAGAGGCGGTCAACGACCTCGGTGCGCCGCTCCCGGCAGGTCAAGGGACGACCTTGGATCAGCCGGCGCCGGGGCGTGCCCTTCGCGACGTGGTGTATCTTGGCCACGCCCAGTCGTTCTTCGATCTGGACCCCAACAACAACCTCGAGTTGGGGGCTTCGGTGCTGCTCAATCTGCCGCGGCGGGAGACGCAGACCAGAATGTACGGTGTCGATCTCACCTACCGCTGGCGGCCGCTGGGGCAGGCGGGTTACCGGCAGTTTCTCTGGCGTACGGAAGGGTATTTCACCGACAAGCAGCTGCGCGGTGCCGATGCGGCAGCGCTACTGCCGATTGAAGACAACACCTTCGATACCGCCGGCTTTTACACCTATGGTGAATACCGGGTGGCGCAGCGCTGGTGGCTCGGCACCCGGGTTGATTGGACGGAAATCCCAGCGGTGCGGCGCCAAACCGAGTGGGGCGTCTATCCCTATTGCACCTTCGCCCCGACTGAGTTCGGCTACTTCCGCTTGGGATATCAGCACGCCGTGTCGGACCGGTGGCGCGACAAGGATTCGAATCGGGTGTGGCTGCAGTACGACTTCTCCATCGGTCCGCACGCGGCGCACGCGTTCTAAAAGCTCAGGAGACAGGCTTCATGAGAGTATGCACTAACGATAGGCGGAACAGGTCTGGTCTGGGCCGGGCAAGCAAATGGCTTGCGGGAAGTCTACTGGTCATCACGGCGCTGATGGCGCGGCCGAACCGTTCTGCCGCCAAGCTCTACGTCGTCACCACCACCCCCGATCTTGCCGCCGTCGTCCGCGACGTGGGTGGCGATAAAGTCGAAGTCGAAGCCCTGGCGCTGGGCACGCAGGATCCGCATTTCGTCGACGCGAAGCCGAGCTTCATTCTGAAGCTCAATCGCGCCGACCTCTACGTCAAGCGCGGATTGGAACTCGAAATCGGTTGGGCGCCGGTTCTGGAAAACGGCGCGCGTAACGCCAACATTCTGACGGGAGGCCGCGGCTTCGTCGACGCCTCGGCCGGCATCGCTCCATTGGAGATCCCCAGCGGTGTGGTCAGCCGCGCTCTCGGTGATGTGCACCCCTACGGCAATCCGCATTACCAACTCGATCCTGCCAATGCCAAGATCATCGCCCGCAACATTGTCGTCGGCTTGTCGCGTGTGGACGTCGGCGATCAAGCCTACTTCGAGCAGCGGCTGGCGGACTTCGAGCGGCGCATCGACGAGAAGCTGGCGCAGTGGCTGCAGCTGATGAAGCCGTATCAGGGTGCAAAAATCGTCACCTATCACAAGAGCTGGGACTACTTCGCTCAACGCTTCGGCCTCGACGTCATCGGCACCATGGAGCCAAAGCCGGGGGTGCCGCCGTCACCGGCGCACTTGGCGCAGCTGATCCAGTTGATGCAGGCGCAGCACTGCAAGCTGGTCATCAAGGAGCCGTTTTACCCTGAGAACCTCACGCGCGTGGTGGCTGAGAAAACCGGCGCCAGGGTGCTGACCCTGCCGGAGTCACCGGGCGGCGCTCCGGGTACGGACGATTACTTTTCGTTCATGGACTACGACGTCAAACAAGTTGCGGCTGCATTGGCGGCGGCGAATGGCTGAGCCCGCGATGAGCCAAGCACTCATCGAGTTCGATCAGGTCACGCTCGGTTACGGTCATCACGTTATCCTGCGCGACGTGAACCTTACGGTGGCACCGGGAGACTTCCTCGGCATCGTCGGCCCCAATGGCGCCGGAAAGACCACGTTGTTGAAGGCATTGCTCGGTACCCTGCGGCCACTGAGCGGCCGGCTGACGATCAACACGCCAACTGGAACGTTCGGGTATGTACCGCAACGGGAAGCGGTGGACGAGACCTTCCCGCTGACCGTGCGCGAGATGATCATGATGGGACGCTTTGCGCGTATCGGCCTCTTGCGTGGGCCGAGCCCGGCGGACCAGAGCGTTGTCGGTGCCGCGGCGGCGCACGTCGGCATCGAGGACCTTTTCGACCGCCGCTACCGTACCCTCTCGGGCGGGCAGAAACAGCGCACGTTGATCGGGCGCGCCCTGGCGGCGGAACCGAGCGTGTTGGTGCTGGATGAGCCGACGAACGGCATGGACCTGCCGGCGGAAAAGGCCATGATGGACCTCGTCCGCCACTTGCACGTGCAGGACAAGCTCACCGTGATCATGGTCAGTCACTTGCTGAACGTGGTCGCCTCGTACGTGCGGCGCCTGGCGATCGTGGGCGATGGCAAGGTGGAGGTGGGACCCGTCGAGAGCATGCTGACGGCGGAGAAGCTGAGCGCGCTCTACCGCACCCGCGTCGTCGTCGACCGCATCGATGGCCGTGTGGTTGTGCTGCCGGGAGCGGACGCATGATTGAGATGTTCGGGCAGAGCTTCATCCGCTATGCGGTGTTTGCCAGCGTGCTCGCCGGCGGCATCTCGGCGTACCTCGGCGTGTACGTCCTCCTGCGCCGCATCGTCTTCGTCGGCATCGCGCTGGCCCAGATCGCGACGCTCGGTGTGGCCGTCGGCCATCTGCTCGGCCTGCATCAGGCCGAGGCGGCGTTCGGCATGAGTCTCGTCGGCGTCACCTTCTTCGCCTTCCAGCGCGACCGTGGCCGCATTCCGCGGGAGAGTGCCATCGGCGTGGCCTATGCCGCTGCCTCGGCGCTCACTATTCTGTGCGTCTCCAGGAATCCGCTCGGTGAGATGGACGTGCTCAGCCTCATTTTCGGCAACGTCCTCGGCGTCACCGAAGCGCAGCTGTACATGTTGGGGGCACTGGCGGCTGTGGTAGTGGCGCTGCACGTTCTCTTCCACAAGGAGCTGCTGTTCACGGCGTTCGATCCGGACATGGCGGAGACCATGGGCTACCGTGTGCAGTGGTGGGAGTTCTTCTTCTACCTCGTCCTCGGCGTCGTCTTTTCCCTGAGCGTCAGCGTCGCGGGCGTGCTGGTGATCTTCTCGTACCTGGTCATTCCGGCCACGGCGGCGCTGGTCCTGGACGTGGGCATGAACGCGTCGTTTGTGGTGGCGGTGCTGGTTGCGGTGGTCGCCGGAGCCGGCGGGGTGTTCCTGTCCTACCAGTATGACCTGCCGACCGGCCCGACCATCGTGGCAACGCTGTCGCTTCTTCTCCTGCTGTGCTGGCTGTTCAAGGCGCTGACGCGCCTGCGAGCGGTGGAGGCGTAGTGAGGCGGAGGCGAGCGCAGGACTCAGATGGTCTCGGCCACCGCCTCCTCGCGCATGCTCGGTTCCGGCCGCTGGCTGATCGGCGTGTAGGCGCGGGGGGCTTCCCCGGTGTAGACCTGGCGTGGGCGGGTGATGCGCTGCTCTGGATCCCGAACGAGTTCCGCCCACTGCGCCATCCAACCCGAGGTGCGAGGGATGGCAAACAACACGGGGAACATCGTCAGCGGGAAGCCCATGGCCTGGTAGATGATGCCCGAGTAGAAATCGACGTTCGGGTAGAGCTTGCGCGAAACGAAGTAATCGTCCTGGAGGGCGATCCGTTCCAACTCCAGTGCGATGTCGATCAGCGAGTTTCTGCCCGTGACCTCGAAGACCTTGTAGGCGACTTTCTTGATGATCTTGGCGCGCGGGTCGTAATTCTTGTACACGCGGTGACCGAAGCCCATCAGCCGCCCTTCGCCGGCCTTGAACTTCTTGATGTATTCCGGAACCCGCTCCACTGATCCAATCTCCAGCAGCATGCGGATGACGGCTTCATTGGCCCCCCCGTGCAGCGGTCCGTACAGTGCCGCGACCGCGGCGGCCACCGCCGAGTACGGATCCACTTGCGAGCTGGCGACGGCCCGGAGGGCATTGGTGGAGCAGTTCTGCTCGTGGTCGGCGTGCAAAATGAAGAGTACGTCCAGCGCCCGCTCCAGGGCCGGGTCGGGTTTGTACCTCACCTCCGTCATCTTGAAGAGCATCGAGAGGAAGTTGCCGGTGTAGCTGAGGTCGTTGTCGGGATAGACGTAGGGCAAGCCGCGGCTGTGGCGGTACGCAAAGGCGGCGAGCGTGGGCAGCTTGCCGATCAGCCGCCGCGTCTGCAGACGCCGGGACTCCAGGGCAAAGATGTCTTTGGCGTCCGGGTAGTAGGTCGACAGTGCGCCGATGGTGCCGACCAGAATGCCCATGGGATGCGCGTCGTAGCGGAACTCATCGACGAACTTCTTGATGTTCTCGTGCACCATGGTGTGGATCGTGACGTTGTGCTGCCACATCTCCAGGTGCTTGGCGTCGGGCAGTTCGCCCTTCACGATCAGGTACGCGGTCTCCAGGTAAGTGCTCTTCTCCGACAAATCCTCGATGGCATAGCCACGATACCGGAGGATGCCTTTGTCGCCGTCGATGTACGTGATCTTGCTCTTGCAGGTTGCCGTGTTGGTCAACGCCGGGTCGTAGCCCATGAGACCGCCATCGTCGGGTGAGGCCTTGATCTGACGGAGATCCGCCGTGCGGATGGCGTTGTCCTCGATCGGGAGTTCGTAGTGCTTGCCGGTACGGTTATCTGTGATCGTCAGCGTGTTCTTCGCCATGGTCGTGCCCCTCGCTTCCATAACATGCTGGGCCTTGTATGGCAGAATTGTGCCGTCTTGTCACCGAGGGGATCAACGTGCGGGGACGCCGTCCTAAGAGGCCGGCGCCGTGCCTTCCAACGCCTTCTGCAGCGCGTTCATTTCCGCGCCGAAGGTTTGCCAGTCGCCCTTGCGCAACGCCTCGAAAGCCTGGCGATAGTGCTTGAGGGCTTCGGCGGTGGGGGCGCCAGGCGGCGGTCCGGCTCCTGACGGCGCGGCTGCCGATGGAGAGGATACGGTCGCCACCGCCGGCTGTTTTTCGTCCCCTGCGAACAGCGCGGCGAGCAAAGGTTCGACGTTCTGGCTCATGATGACACGATCGCCAGCCGAGGCGATCAGGCGCTTCAATTCGGGCAACTCTCGCTTTTCAGCACGCAAATACAGGGGTTCGAAGTACAACAGCGCGTCGTCGATGGGAATGACCAGCAAGTTGCCGCGGACGACACGGGAACCGGTCTGGTTCCATAGCGACAGCTGCTGCGAGATGGTGGTGTCCTGGTCGATGCGTGCCTCGATCTGCGCCGGGCCGTAGATGAGCTTCTCCTTGGGGAAGGCGAACTCGATCACCGTGCCGTAATGGGCGCTGTCGCAGCGTGCCGCCAACCACGCGATCATGTTGTCGCGGTTGTTCGGCACCATCGGCAGCATGAGGATGAACTCCTCGCGCGGCTCACCCGGCAGGCGCATGATGGTGTAGTACGGCTGCATGGTGACGGTCTCGCCGCTGAAGCTCTCTTGCGGAAAGCTCCAGAGGTCCTCCTTGTTGTAGAACACCTCGGGGTTGGTCATGTGGTAGGTGCCGTACGTGCTGGCCTGCAGGATGAAGAGATCCTCCGGGTAACGGATGTGCTGGCGTAACCCAGCCGGCATGGCGTCCAGCGGTTGGAACAAGGATGGGAAGATGCGCTGGTAGGTCTGGATGATCGGATCCTCCGGGTCGGCGATGTAAAAGGTGACCGTCCCGTCGTACGCGTCGACCGCGATTTTCACGGCGTTGCGGATGTAGTTGATGCCCGCGGGCCGGTTCTGCTGCGAGTAGGGCAGGGCGTCGCTGGTGGTATAGGCGTCTTGCAGCCAAATCAGTCTGCCGTCGCTGACGACCAGGTACGGGTCGTGATCGAGGCGCAGAAAAGGCGCGATGCGATTGATGCGTTGTTGCGTCAGCCGACGGAACAGGACTCGGCTGTTGTTGGTGACGTTGCCGCTGATCAGTAACTTGATGTCACCGAAGTACCAGGCAAACAAGGCGCGACGCCACAGGCTGTCGAGCGCTACCCCGTCGCGTCCTCGATACGTGGTGTACACATTTTCCTGTCCCTTGGCATAGTCGAACTCGTTGGTGCCGCCGCCCACGACCACGTAGGCGCGGGTCTCTTCGCCGAAGTATATTTCGGGACGCTCGATGCGCAGGTCTGGCGGCGACACCGGGGGAATGTCCTTGACGTAGAAGATCGGCAACCCTTCCTCGTCGAAGCGGTTCACCGGGCTCATGGCGAGGCCGTTGCCGTGCGTGAACTTGAAGTGCTGGTTGATCCAGGTCTGGGCATCCGCCGGCAGCCGTGTCTGATTGAGCTCGCGGGCCGACAGCATCACCTGTTGATAGGTCCCGTTGATGGTGTAGCGATCGATGTCGACGTCGCGGAAGTCGTAATAGAGGCGGATCTCCTGCAACTGCCGGTAGGTGTCGAGCAACGGCCGCGGGTCCCACCACCGAATGTTCTGCACGGTGGTTTGGTTCGCCGCCAACACCTGCGGCGTCAACTTCCCTTCGGCCGGAAAGGGCTTGCTGCTGATGCGGTCGAGGGCGAAACCATAGCGCGTCAGAGAGATGTTGTTGGCAATGTATGGGGCCTCGAGCCGCAATTCATCCGGCTTGACGCGATAGCTCTGGAACAGGCCCGCCCCGATGCCCTCGACCAGGGACCCTGCGAACACCAGGACCACGGCGGCCACCGGCAAGCGAAAGCCGAGAAAGACAAAGTTGGCGATGCACAGTCCCATGCCGATGAGAGACAAACCCACCAGACCGGTCAGAAACGGTAAGCGCAGATGGACGTCGGTATACGCGGCGCCGAAGACAATGCCGTTGTTGCTGAGCAGGAGATCGTAGCGCTGCAGAAGGTAGTCTGCCGCCTTGAGGAGCAGGAACAGCGCCAGCAATGCGGAGAGGTGGCGGATTGCGGCCGGGCTCAGTCGCGGCGACGCCTCGCTCAGGTCGATGGCACCGCGCGCCCAGTACACACCGGCGGCCATCGCCATCGCCAGAAAGATGATCAGGATTCCCCAGTCCCGCGCCAGACTGTACACGGGCAGCGTGAAGACATAAAAGCCGAGGTCGTTTCCGAACAGCGGGTCGGTGCGCCCAAACGGCATAGCATACCGCCACTTGAGGAACATCTCCCAGTTGCCTGCCTGCGCCAGGCCGATGATCAGACTCAGGACGCCCGCAACCACGACGACGATCAGGCGCCACGGAAGATCCTCCGGGGAGAAGTTCAGTAGCTCCGGCAAGCCTTCGATGCTAATCCCGTTGCCGCCCATCAACCGAAACCGCCGCACGGGTGGCAGGCGCGCGCTGGTGGCGAGGAGCCCGCTGGCCAACAGGAGCACCGCGGACAGGCAGGCGACGACTCCAAAGGCGACGAACTTCATCTGCCACGTGGTCGAAAAGACCGCCCCAAATCCGAGCGTGCCGAACCACAGCCAGTCGACCAGGAAGTCGCTGAGGGTGGTGAAGCTAATGACAGCGGTGATGACCAGCGCCGCCAGGATCAAAAGGGGGACAGTCCGCTTCATGGTTGGCTCACGCCCTTCCAGTTTCCGCGTCGATCCGGCCGACGTGCTCCTGCACGACCTCGCGCGGACACATATACATGAACAGACGGCACACGACGATCAGGACGACGAGATCGTCAATCTCGCCGACGACAGGAATCACATCGGGAATGATGTCGATGGGCGACACCCAATACAGCAGACTGAGGAGCAGCAGCCCCTTCGGCCAGACGGACACCCGGCGGTCCCAGAACAAGCGCCAGTAGAGCCGCACGAAGTTCGGCAGGTGACGTACGAGCCGTAGCCAGCGCATGCCGACTTGTAAGGGGGGCCACGTCGAGCCGGCACGCAGGGACATGGATCACTTATACCCCCTCTGCGCCCCCGCGTCACGGCCCGTGCCATGAGTGTGGCGACGGCGTGGAATAGGCGCACCAGTTGGATCAGGATTGGCACGCTGGCATGATCGAAGCCTGGGACAAACGGAAGGGAGAAGACATGATCGATCTGTTCACGGCGCCAACGCCGAACGGCTGGAAGGTTTCCATCATGCTGGAGGAGATCGGACTGCCGTACACGGTGCACCCGATCCAGCTGCAGGAGGGACAGCAGAAGGAACCCTGGTTCCTCAAGATCAATCCCAACGGCCGCATTCCGGCCATCATCGACCGCGACGAGGATGACTTCGCCGTGTTCGAATCGGGGGCGATTCTCATTTACCTGGCCGAGAAGACCGGTAAACTGCTGCCGACGAACGTGCGCCGCCGTTCCGAGGTGATCCAGTGGCTGATGTTTCAAATGGCCGGCGTCGGCCCGATGCAAGGGCAGGCCAACGTCTTCTTCCGCTACGCGCCCGAGAAGATCGAGTACGCGATCACGCGCTATCAAGACGAGACGACACGCCTGTACCGTGTTCTCGATCACCGTCTCGCCGACCACGAATTCCTCGCCGGCGATTATTCGATCGCCGACATTGCCACCTGGCCGTGGGTGCGTATCCATGCGTGGGCAGGAGTGGAGACCGACGGCATGCCGAACCTGAACCGGTGGCTCGACACCGTGGCGGCCCGTCCCGCCTGCGTGAAAGGCGTCCAGGTCCCCTCCCTGACCGACAACGGCAAAGAGATGCAGCGCTGGATCGATAAGTTCCGCGCCGGTGAGGCGTGAGGAGGAGCGGTCAGCGCGCAGCTCCGTAGCGGCGCAGCATGCTGCGCCAGGTCGGCCCGAATCTTCTCTTCGTCCGACGGACTTGGTACGATACACCCAATGGTACAAACGGTACCCGTTGAGACCCGCTACACGGTGGAGCGCTACTTCGAGCTTGTCGAAACCGGCGTGCTGCACGCCGACGATCGGGTGGAGTTGCTGGAGGGGGTGATCGTTGCGGTGTCTCCGCAGAACCCGCGGCACGCGTCGGCAACAACGCGGGCGCACCATGCCCTCGCTAATGCGCTGGCGCACCGGGCCGTCGTTCGTGTGCAAATGCCATTGGTTCTTGGCAGCTACTCGGTTCCGGAGCCGGACGTGGCCGTCGTGCCGGGAACGGACGCTGACTACGACGACGCGCACCCGACCACGGCGTTGCTCATCGTTGAAGTCGCCGACAGCTCGCTGTTGCAGGACCGCCTCACGAAGAGTGCGCTGTACGCTGCCGCCGGGATTCCCGAGTACTGGCTGGTGAACCTGCGCGACGACTGCATCGAGGTGTTCCGGGCGCCCGATCCCAGCACGCGGCGCTACGCCGAGACGCGCACCCGGCGGCGCGGTGAGCAGATCGATCTCGTGGCCTTTGCGGATGCGCAGGTAAGTGTCAGCGATCTGTTGCCGACCCGGAAGTGAGGCGGCGAACCGCTCTGTTCGGAGTGTGACCTTCCCGCCACCGACGTGCCGACCAAGCCGCTCCCAGCGCGATGCAAATACGCAAAGGCCCGGCCCAGCCTAAGCGCAATGCCCGTGGGATAAGCGGGGCATTAACCCGCAGGGTGGCGCCGCGTAGGACGCCGAGAAAGGGGGTGCGCATCGATGGCTTAACTGTTTGACTTGCAAGCGAGTCATGACCTATGGGAGGTAGATGGTGGCAGAGTGCTATGCTGCAGGAACCCGCAGGGGTAGCGGATTTCATTCGGGAGTCGAATTGTAGCCCCATGCCTCACAGATGGATCGAAAATGTATCTGATCAGGGGCTGGAGCGGTGTAGGAGGGCGACATGATTGAGGGCTGCCACATCGCATCGGGGTTAGCACTGAGTGTTACTCTCATTGGTTGCCCGGAAGCGGCTCCATGCTCGCGTGTCAGAGGCGCGAGTGTGCCGATGATGGCAACTGCGATGCTAACGGTTACTGCGTCAACCACCTGTGTTATGACCGCCTCGGGACGTGCGCGGCCTACGCGCCATAGAAAGCACTACGACAAGAGGGCTAACTCTTCGCGTCGAGCCGACCGGCTGGACCTTGGATGCCTGTCGCGAGCGTCCCTGCGCCGGAAGCTCACGCGCAGGACGTTGAGGCTGCACAAACACCCTGCGAGCACGTGGCGAACATCCACAATTCCGATATCAACCTCCGAGAGGCGAAACGTGACGATTCGGTCGACAATACCTGAAGGTGTTGCCCTCCGGACGTGCAGGGACCATCGAAACACGTGGCGGGGACAAATCGCGGCTTCGCGTGAACTTCGACAGAGGTGCGTGTTCGGGGTTGTTCTACAAGCTCGTTAGATTCAGATGCAGGTGATGATCAAGCGAGGGTCGGACACGCGTTTCACGCTTGGGTTTCCTTTCGGCGCGCGCGCCATCCAGCGGACGTTTCTCCTCCCGTTCGTTGTAGGGTGGGCCATCGCATGCGGCGACGGCAACGATCATCAACAACGGCCGGACCTTCGTCCTCTCAGCAGCAACATCGTCTGTCCCGGTTGCGGACCATATTTGCTTACGATCTGTGTAGGCAACGACGGTAACGCAGCCGCAGAGGACTTCGATGTTTGGGTGGATACCGTGCCGTTCGGCACCTTCAGAAGCCTAGCGCCAGGTGATCAAGAATGCCTTGACGCTCGTTACAGCCATACTGGTCCGGGACCGACAGCGCTCATCAATGTCGATCCTGAGAACAAAGTGGAAGAGCAGAACGAGGACAATAACACGCTCGCATTTCCCCGACCTAACCCGACGGGATGCGATATCATTTGCACACCTGGCCCAACGCCAGTGCCGACGCACAAAGCCGCAACTGGCATTGAAAGAGACCTCCGTTGATGTCCGGCTCTAGATCCCGGCTGCAGGCGCCGAGCGGAAGCCGGTTTGAGTGGCGCCCGCCCCGCCTGAGCCGTAGGCTCGTTAGGCCCGAACAAGAATCTGCGGTAGCATAATGCGATGCCGGCAATCTCGATATTCTTCGGAATCGTAATCAAGATGTTCTACAACGAGCACGAGCCGGTGCACTTTCACGCTGAGTACCAGGGCCAGCGAGGCAAGTTCGACCTCACCGGTCGGATGGTGCTCGGCAACATCGGTTCCAAGACGGCGTTGCGCCTGATCAGGCAGTGGGCGAAGGAGCATGAGGCAGAGATCCGCGCTAACTGGCAGCGCATGAAGGCTGGCAAGCCGCTCGAAATGATTGAGCCGTTGCGGTAGAGGAGGCGTCATGAACAGGATCCCGTGTGTGATCAAGGCCGAATATCGAGGTGGCCACCGGATTCATGTGACCTTCGATGACAATTCCGAGAAGACCATCGACTTTCGGCGGTGGCTGAAGGGGCCAGTCTTTGAGCCACTGAAAGACGTGAAGTATTTCCGGCGCTTCTTTCTTGACGGCTGGACGATAGCTTGGCCGAACGGGGCGGACATCGCACCCGAGGCATTGTGCGAGTGCGTCGAGGTAAGCCCTGAACGTGGAGCGACCTAACCCGGCGAGACCGACGCGAAAAGACTGCGCGGATCATCGCCAAGGCGTTAGGACTCTTGAGGTTCAGAGTGAACAAGCTGAAGCTCAGCTATGTGTTCCGCCGCCCACGCTACCCCGTCCTCTGCGAGGTACCGGGAGACTTGGTCGCGGCTCATTCGCTTGCGCAGCTTTGAGCGACGCGTCTCGAACTTCGAGTTGCTCCCGAACGCAACTCTACGGATGATCGATGCCACGGGGGATGGATGAGGCCTCCACGTGGACTTAGCCGCGGTGTCGCCGCTCGTTCTGAAAAAGAACTGGACCAAGACGGAACTGCTCGACCTCTACCGAGGTAGCGCGACCGGCAAGCGCATCGGCACCCCGCATTCGGACAAGGCGCTGTTCCGGAAGAGGTTGGACGCGTTGATTCAAACGGTTGCGGCTCTCATCGATCAGGGGAGCCGTCCGAAGCCGATCGAGACCGACGCCAGAAGAGGGCGCGGCTCATCGCCAAGCCGTTGGACATAGCTTCTTCGGGGGATAGAGTGCGGTCAGCGAGAACGCCAGTATCCAGGTTTGCGGCTGTGGTGAGCGAAAGCCACAACCTGAATCTCGGTGTCTTGCTCGCGGTACACGATGGCGTACGGAAACCGACGCAGTGGCAAGCGGCATGTGCCGCGTTCGGCGGGCACATGTGGAACGGGTGCGCCAAGACCTGGATGGCGCTCGATCAACTCCAACGTGTGCTGAATCTCGGCGAAGAACCCTCCGCCAAGTCCGGGGCGCTTCTCTTCGTACCACGCCACGGCCGCACGGAGTTCGTGTCGGGCGGCGTCCTCGACACGGAGGCGCTTGTTCACTTGCGCAGGATCTCAGCTTCGATCTGGCGGCGCACGTCTTCCCAGTCCGTCCTGCCGGTGGTGCCAGCATCCAGCGCCGCACACCGGCGCTCGATCTCGGTGGCCCACGCCTCCTCGATTTCAGCCGCGTCGCCATCGCGGGCTATGTCCAGGCTCTCGATCAACCGGGCGGCGATCTCCGCCCGTTCCTGCTCTGAGAGCCCCAGTGCGTCCTGTAAGATTCTGTCTGCAGGGGTCGTCACGAACGGGATCGTAGCACCGGGGCCGGAGCTAACCAAGCCGCTTCACCCGACGGCGGCGATGCGGCAGCTCGGTGAAAGCGCCGGAGCGTCCACGCCGCCGCGGGTGGCCGGCAAACGTTGAGGCTGTAGAAACAGTTGGCGCGCCCTTGTAAATCAAGTGCGAACGGTGCTGGGCGGTGACCCGGGACGGCTGATGCGGTGAGGAGGGGGGCGAAGGGCGCGGCACAAGCCGTACAACCTGAAGCAGGACAAGCTGATCCCGCTGTCCTACGCGGATCAGGCTTGGAACGACATCACGGCAGCTCGCCCAACAACTTGCGCACCGCCGCATCGGTCTCTGGCGGCAGGCTCAGTTGCAGGGCGCGCTGGAACTGGATGCGCGCACCGGCACTATCGCCCAGCACACTGAGCGCCTGCCCCAGGCCGACCGGGATGTCCGGATCCAGCGGGCTGAGCTGCTGCGCTTGTTGAAACAGTTGGCGGGCCTGCACCGCCTGATCGTGTCTCCAGGACGCGTCGTGGGTTCCGTCTTCGTTTCTGGCGCGCGTCAGCCCGATGAGACCGAGGTTGAAGAGCGCGTCGGCGGCTTGCGGGTTGCTGCCGAGCGCCGCCCGATAATAGCGCTCCGCTTCATCGAGCTTCTTCTCCATCATCGCCAGGCTGCCGAGGTTGTTGTTGATGGTGAAGAGCCCGAGAGCATCGTTACGGCGCTGCAGCGCCAGCCGGAAATACTCGCCGGCCCTGGCCGTATCGCCGAGCTGCTGGTACGCCGTCGCTAGACTGCGCATCGGCAGACCGTCGGTGAGGTTCTTGGCGGCGGTGTCTTCCCAGAGCGTCAAATTGCTACGCCACACGGCGTTGCGACGCACGGTGGCCACCACACCGGCACACAACAGGACCATCACCAGCACCGCCACTGCGCGGCGCGCTTGGCGCGACGGGAGCACCGACAGCAAATGCACGACGCCGTAGGCGAGGAGCAGACAGTAACCCACCGACGGCAGGTAGAGATAGCGCTCGGCCACAGGCGCAGGCGGGATCTTGATCACGATAGCCAGCGACGGCGCCAGGGTGCATCCCATCCACAACAGGAGAAAGCTCACCTCCCGTTCGCCCCGACGCCACGCCACCAGACCGCCCCACGCCGCAGCCGCCAGCATCGTGGCAATAGCCAGGAGAGCCGCTGCACTGGTCGGCACGTCGGAGATGTACGCACTCTGCCTGACGGGCAACACCAGCTTTATCGTGTAATGTCCGATTGCTCCGATGATCTTCGGTACCACATCGATACTCAACCCGCCTGCTGGGCCCAATACACTCCCCAACACGCTTTCCCGCGCCAGGACGTAGAGCATAAGCGCCGCCGCAAAGGGCAGGTAGTGAAGCACCGGTGTGCGACGCGATGCGGTCACCGCGCCCCCTTGCCGCCGGCGCTCAGCCCGGGGAATCGCCGGCACTGGGGACGCAGCGTTTCGGCCGAAGAGAACATCAGTCAGCGGCAGAAGCACAAAGAACACAACCGCGGTTTCCTTGGCCAGTGCCGCCATGAGCACCAGCGCTGATGCCGCCGTTGCGCGCCGCATGACTGTGTGATGTTCGGAGAAGTACGCCAGCGCGGCCGCCAGCGCAAAACCGCAGGCTAAGACGTCCGAACGTCCAGCACCCCACGCCACCGATTCCGAGTGGATGGGGTGGACCGCGAAGAACGCCGCGCCCAAACCCGCCATGCGCGTGCCCATCGAGCGCCCACCGAACAACACCAAGCCGAATCGAAACACCAGATACGTGGTGATGACGTGGTAGACGACGACCGACAGGTGAAACATCAACGGACTGGTTCCGGCGATGGCCCGATCGATCAGGTAGGAAAGGATCGTCAGCGGGCGGTAGTAGTCAGGACTGAACTGCGGAATATCGCGCGGCAGAAAGATCAGATCGCCAATGCTCCGAAAGGCGAGCAGCTGCCGCGTCAGTACAATCGGGTCATCCCAGACCAAACCGTTGGCGAGGGCGTTCGCATAGACCGCGGCGGCCAGCAAGACGACTGCCGCAGCGACGATGCGCCGGTCATCCAGGAGGCCGCTCTCGGGCGACATCACAGCTTGTGATGGCTTCGCAGGTCGCGCCATGGATCTAGGAAGTAGGCTCTTCGGAAGCACCCTTCGAGAGCCTGCCCATGAACATGCGTCGCTTCCGTCGCCCAGGGCGTTGCCCTATAAGCGACAGAACCGCCAGGGGGCGATTCCTTACGCCGAAGGCGTTATCCATCATAGCCCAGGGTTGCGAAGCTACCCTGGGTCGATGGTCCGAACAGTTTTCAACCCTGAAAGGGTTGCGTCCGGCCCCCGCCTCAGTCTCACACGTACCTATAGGCGTCACGTTGTAGGCCTCCGGTTGAGCTAG
>DASVHW010000208.1 GCA_036382395.1 Candidatus Binatia bacterium
GTCGTCTTGGCGCTCTGCCACATCAATTTTCCGCGCAGCAGCCAGGGCAGTGAGGGCGAGTCGTCGAGCTTATCCACGTGCTTGTAGCCGGTGGGAAGATCGAATATCTGCGGCTCGAGCGGCAGGCGGGAGAAGTCGGTCACCATGGCCGTCATCGAATGATTTGCACCGCTGCCGCCGCCATGGGTTGTGACTGATACTTCCACCGGGAAGCGTGGCAGCACCGGCCCGATCTGTTGTACCTCAAAATCGTCATTGCAATTCGCGCTGACGAGCACGGTCACGGCGGGGCCGGAAGGAAGTTTGCCCTCCATGCAGGTCTGTTGCGACCGGTCTACGTCGATGTACCAGCCATCTTCGGTGGTCTCCTGGGCGACGGCGCACGCGCCGGGAGAAGGAACCTGTTTGCGGTCGGTCACGAAACGCCGTGCAGTTTGGCCGAAGACTTGTTTCGTCTCGCCGGTGTCGCGGGTTTCCACCGTAAGCTTCACCTTCGCGCCGCCGGGCCGGGATGGGAACGGCGAAGGAGCAGCGTTCGCCGGCGTCCCGTCCTTGTTGAATTCCGTCACCGTGTACTGGTGATGATCGAAGTCCAGTTGCAGGACGCGGTGCATGTCGCACTGGTAGATGGTGGCCATGCGCGGACCGAAGGCGAGCGTCTCCGGCCTGCCATCCTTCCAGCCGTATCCGACTTCATTGCGATGATCGATGCGGATGCGCTGTCCCTGGAAATAGAACGTCAGTGCCCCGTGCTCGCCGGATGCGTCCTTGATTTTCTTACTGTACTTGAGGTCGGCCGCGGAGGCGACAAGGGAAACGCAGATGAGGATTGGGAAAACGAGCCGGAACATGCGGGAGACCCCGAACGCATGAGTGTATCAGGGAAAACGATCCAGTCGGCAAAAGGTCGAAAGGTAGGGAACCCCGGCCCTCAAATATTTGAGCGACTGCCTGGATGTGCGTCCTCAGTTCAACGCAGGCACACTCCAGTTGGGTTGAATGATGGCTAACGATCCTCCTCGACCGCGGGTTAATCGCAATCGATAACGCGACGCCCGCTCTTACCCAGAATGTGAAGCTGCGGCTGGCCGCCGTTCGTTTCATACTCGGCGCGCTGCCCGTCGTAAACACCGCCGTGGAAGGTCAACGTCTTCGATTCCGGGGTGAAGCTGTATGTGCCGCCCGTGTAAGTGCTGTCTCCCGTTATGGTTAACGGTGCCGTATCCTCGAGATGATTCCCGACAAAATACACGCAGTGGTATTGTTTGGGTGGTGGGGTGTTGCGGCCCACATACCCAAATGCGGGAGAGGCCACAACAGTAGCGACACCCCCACGCATCGCCTTCAGCACCTCGTCGTTTGCTTCGCCGCCGGGTACAGGCTCAGTCGCCTGGGAACCGGCAGGACGGAGTTGAGAGCGGTGATCGGTAAAGTCCACACAACACACCCAAGCGTCCGCGTGCTCGGTGTAACCGAGCGGATGGACGCGAAATGGGGAATATATTTTGCCGTCTAAATGCTCGGCACTGTCATCGCGCACTGCAATGATGATTGCTTTGAACCATACGCCACTGTCGACATAATCAACGCGTTCGCCGACCTTATGCTTCAGTTGTCTGTTCGCAGCAGAGGGCTGAGGCTGCGCTTGGAGCATTGTGTTTTGAGTAGGCGGAGCTGCCGCAGGCGCCGGGGACGAAGCTGATGCCCCGGTGCCGGACGTCAGCAGGTCGGCCGACTTCTCGAAGGCTTCCGCCGCTTCCTTGTTCATGTTGAGGCGGGTGAACGCTTCGCCGAGCTGCTGGTAGGCGTCTGCGTCATTGGGCTTAAGGCGAATCACCTGTTGGTAAGCTTTCACGGAATCGCGGAACTGGCCTGCTTTGAAATAGGCCGCTCCGGCCTTACGGTAGGAATCGGCGCTGCTTTGAGCGCCGGCCTGCCCTGCCAGGGCTAAGCCGAGCAAGACGACGATACAAAGGGTTGACCACTTCATGTGAATATCTCCAATCGGGTGCGAGGCAGTATCCGGCGCTTCTTATCCTGTCGACGGCGCCCCGCGTCTGCTAACTGCGGCAGATGCGGGGCACCGTCGAGAGGAGAGCGCAGATTATGAGGCACCTGCCCTTGTCATGGCGTTGGACTCTGGATCGGCGTAGATAAAATGTTGGCTCCATTTCCATTCAGAGAAACAGTAAAAATCTGAACGCGCTGCCTTATACCCTCCGCCGATCTTCTGACACTGTTCATCTTCGATAGTCCAACCCTCGACCGCGTTTAAGGGCCTCCTCGTTTCACATTTTGAGATGCTACATTTTGCGGATGAGTACAGACTGTTCACAACTGCTCGGTAGGAAGACAATTTTGAAACTGCCCGCCCTGTACCAAATTGACCGGTAATCCCTTTGCACTCGTGACATCGTGCAAGAATGCATAAGAACGAGCCGAAACACGAATCCAACCAAGCGACACTCGCTCGCGTCAAAAAGGAAATGGATGAGCCGCGCATGACCGAATCCGCACGGGAAGAAGACATCGACCAGACCACGCGGCAGGAACCGGAAAAGCTGCCGTAATCCAACCTGGTAAAGAGTCCCGGGCCGTTCGTGCGCAGGGGGATGTTCAGCGGGAGGAAATAATGGCAAAGCTAACCAAGCCAGCTCGTGATCGGATATCCGCCACCAAGTTCGCTTTCCCCAAGCAACGCAAGGAGCCGCTGGAAAATGCCTCTCACGTTCGCAACGCTGCTGCGCGCTTCAACCAGGTGACGGGCGTTACGGAAGCGGAACGTCGGGCGGCGTGGAAGCGCATACAGTCTGCCGCAAAACGATACGGAGTGGAACTTGAAAAGTCCGACTAACCGGGTTCCATAAAAGGGGATGTCACGAGAAAATACGTTCCCCTTCCGCCGGATCCCCCTTCGCGGGTTTCCAAGGGTCGGCATCCGTAAGCTCAACATCTTCTACTCCGACCTACCGCCGATCCTGATCTCCGCCACTCGTTTAAGTTCACCCGTCCGCGCTCGCCGAGAGCATACGTCCGGTAGCTGCTCCATGCCCACAACTCCGCCGGCTCCGCCAGCCCGCGCCGCATCGGGTCCTGGCGCCGGACTCTGTTAAGGTAAATATTCCGTAATCCACCATGAACTCCTCCGAACGCCAGTACCGACGCAGTGCCTTCCTCGCCTTTGCGCTCGTCTATTTCTTCTGGGGCTCGACGTACCTGGCGATCGCGATTTCGGTGGAGCACATTGGGGCGCCGCTGATGGGCGGCCTGCGCTTCCTTACCGCGGGAGTGCTGCTGCTGGGCTGGTGCGCGCTCACCGGACGCCGTATCTCCATCAGCGTACGTGAAGCCGTCCGCCTCGCCGTCATCGGCATCCTGCTGCTGAGCATCGCCAACGTGGTGCTGGCGTGGGCGGAAGAGACGGTCCCCAGTGGACTGGCGGCGCTGATCGTTTCCATCACGCCGCTGTGGTTCCTGGTGATCGAAACATGGATCCTGCGCGGCGATCATCTGTCGCGGCGCGGCATCGTCGGCCTGCTTCTGGGGATTGCCGGCATCGTCGTGCTGGTCTGGCCCAAGCTCCACGCCGCCACCGCCCTGGGACACAAGGAACTGTTTGCCTGCCTGGCGCTGCTGGGCGGGTCGCTGTCGTGGGCGATCGGGTCGGTGCTCTCCAAACGCTGGAGCACCTCCTCCGATGCGTTCGTGGGCGCCGGGTGGCAAATGACCTTCGCCGGGCTGGTAAATTTTGGAGTAGCGGCCATCGTCGGCGACTACCACCACGTGGTCTGGACCATGCGCGGGCTGGCTGCGATCGCCTACCTGGTGGTATTCGGATCGTGGGTGGGATACAGCGCCTACATCTGGCTGCTGCACAACGTTCCCATGCCGAAGGTCGCCACGTACGCATACGTAAATCCGGTGGTGGCGGTATTTTTGGGCTGGCTCGTCCTGCACGAAAAAGTGGACGCCTACATTCTGACCGGCAGCGCCATCATCGTCGCCGGCGTGGCGCTGGTAACCAGCGCCAAGGTGAGAACCAAGCGCGGCACCCTGGAGCCCGAACCCGACCTGCCCGCCGTGGAGGGCGCAGGCGACTGAAGTCGAAACAAATTCAAGTCCAAAAACGTATTCCGGGCGCCGATTCCAGGGCCGTGACCAAGGTAATAACGGGTGCCCGGAGTTATCTTGTAAGGCGCATGGGGCTTTGCTACTGTTCCCTTCCAACAAAGCAATTGCGCTGAAGTTTGGCGCGGCAGAAGGAAACGTCCTGGTCCGCCCTGAACAAGCGTGCCGTGCGAGGAGGGGAATTGTCGCTGGCACTGATTGTGGATGACTCGATGCTCGTCCGGCACACGGTATGCCGGTATCTCGAGGAGCGGGGATGGACTGTGGAGGCGGTCACCGACGGCGCCGAAGCCGTGCTGGCCCTGCAACATCTCCGTCCCCACCTGATCGTGACCGACATGATGATGCCGCGCATGACCGGCAGCGAACTCATCACCGAGTTGAAGAGGCGCCCCGAGACAGCCGATATTCCGATCATCATCCTGTGCGGCCGGAGCAGCGAACGGGAAGCCAAGGCGAACGAGGACCGCGCCGACTGCGCCATCTATAAAGACATTGACATCGTGAAGCAACTCGACCGTGCGCTCGCCATCGCGCTGGCCGAAATGAAACCCGCAGGTAGAAGCTGATCCTTCCCACCCCCAATAGTGCGGGCCCGGCTGCCTTCAGCCGGGCCCGCATTGTCTTTGAATTCTGGACAATTAGACTTTAGAAGTGCCGAGGGCCCTACCGCAATTGCAGTGCCGGTTCGGCCGACAACTCAGGCTCCGCGAAATCGCCGGCCAGGAACTTTGGATACGCCGCCGCCGCGATCATCGCCGCGTTGTCGGTCGAGAGCGGACGGGAAGGGAAGTACACCGGAGTGCCTTCTTCATTTGCCGCCCGCTCGAAGCGGGCGCGCAGATAGGT
>DASVHW010000209.1 GCA_036382395.1 Candidatus Binatia bacterium
TACAGCAGCTACGACAACCTGGAGCTGGTCGAAAGCCTTGGAGCCAAGCCATTCATCCCCTTCAAGTCGAACGCGAAGGCCGTGGCGAAGTCGCACCGTCGCCCCGCGTCCAAGACGTGGACCCGGCTCTATCACTACTTCCAACTGAATCGCGAAGAGTTCTTACCGCACTATCACCGCCGCTCGAATGTCGAGAGCACATTCAGTATGATCAAGCGCGTGATCGGCGACACGCTGCGCAGCAAGGACCCGGTGGGCCAAATCAACGAGACGTTGCTGATGGTTGTGTGCCACAATATCCGGTGCCTGATCCATGAAATGATCAAACTCGGCATCACGCCGATGTTGGAAGGGACGGCCTGTGCGCCAGTTCTTGAGGCTGTGCGCCAATTACCCGCCCGGTAGCGATTGGCGCACAAAGCCCCACTTCCGGCAACGGGGGAAGGCTAGGGAGGAGGCGCGAACAGACGCGGCACTCGCACGCTGGCCCGAATCGTCGCGGCCCTAACACGGCCTCCCTAACCCTCCTCCGTTCGCGGAGATGCTCACTGGAGGAGGGAACCGGATCCGGACTCCGCCTCCGGTCCCCTCCCCTGTTGCCACTTCCGGCAACGGGGGAGGGCTAGGGAGGAGGCGCGAATGGAGGCGGCGCCACATTAGCGCAAGCTCACGCCCGCGAATTACACCGCGCCCTCACTTGCCTCCTGATTGCCGGTGGATCGCGCCGTGCGATTAAGTATCGAAAAGTCAGCAGCGGCTTGGAGACGGTCTCCACCCTGAACGGCCTCCACGCTAACCCTCCTCCGTTCGCGGAGATGCTCACTGGAGGAGGGAACCGGATCCGGACTCCACCTCCGGTCCCCTCCCCTGTTGCCACTTCTGGCAACGGGGGAGGGCTAGGGTGGAGGCGCAAACAGACGCGGCAGCTGTTATGCAATCGACCTATGTCTGAACCCCCACGCCGCCGCTGGCGATCCTCCGCGGCAGTGGAATCTCGCGCCCGCGAGTTACGCCGCGCTCTCACCCCCGCCGAGCAACAACTCTGGCATCACTTGCGGTCCCGCCAACTCGCCGGCTACGGCTTTCGGCGCCAGTACCCGGTCGGCCGCTTCATCGTCGACTTCTTTTGCCCGGCGGCAAAGCTGGTCATCGAAGTCGATGGAGATACTCACGCCGAGCAGACCGACTATGACGCCGAACGTACTCGCTGGTTGAACCAACAGAAGGGCTACACCGTACTGCGTTTCACCAATGGCGATGTGCATCGCAATCTGACGGCCGTGCTGGACGCCATCGTCGCGGCCCTGACGCGGCCTCCACCCTGAACGGCCTCCACCCTAACCCTCCTCCGTTCGCGGAGATGCTCACAGGAGGAGGGAACCGGAATCTGGTCCCCTCCCCTGTTGCCATCCTTCGACTGGGCTCAGGACAGGCCCTTCGACTAGGCTCAGGACAGGCTTCCGGCAACGGGGGAGGGCTAGGGTGGAGCCGCGGGCAGAAACCCAGAGGCATCTGGCGCAGGGGGTTGGACTTGGCTACGCTGGCAGCTCTATGTACGGCAATCTGACAGCGGGGCTGCGCCGCTTGTGGGCGCACGTGGCGCGCAGGTTCTTCGCCAATTTTTTCCGGCTGCTGCTGCTCGCCGTCAGCATCTCGCAGTGGGTGGTGCTGGGACGGCTGTCGCGCACGATCGGCTCCTTGCCCCTCGCCGCTCAGATCGCGGGGCCGCTGCTGATCTTCGCAGTCAATCGACGCCTGGCGAAGCGGACACGAGAGCAGCGACGCGACCGCGGCCCCGTAGGTGGTATGCCGCGACTGTACTACGCCGTCGCCTTCACCTGCCTGTTCTGCGTCCTCTTTCTCCTCCTCACCGACGCCATGTGGATGGGTGCCAAGGTCCTTCTCGGCGCCATCGCCGTCGAAGCCCGCACCACTCACCACGCCGGCCTCCGCATCGATCCGGAACTCGGTCCCGCCTTCCACTGGCTGGCAAACGCCGGCATGGCCGCCGTCACCATCGCCTTTGCCTACGGCTACACCATCGGCCAGATCCGCCTGCGGGTACGCCGCTTCACCCTGCCCTTGCTCCACTGCCCGCCGTCGTGGAATGGGCTGCGCATCGCCCAGATCAGCGACATCCACATTGGGCAAAACATCGATCGATCACAACTTGAAGGCTTCGTGGCGCGCGTCAACGGCCTCGATCCAGACCTCATCTGCATCACCGGCGACATCGCCGACTCGCCGACGGCGGACTTGGACGGTTTCCTGCCGGTGCTGGCTGGACTGCACGCCACACACGGCGTGTTCGCCATCCTCGGGAACCACGATCACTACGCCGGCGCTGATCACGTCGAGGCCTCACTGCGCCGGCTCACTTCATTCACGGTACTCCGGGACCAGAAGACCGCCATCGAGGTCAAGGGACAGCAGCTCCACGTCGTCGGGCTGGACGACCATGGACGCGACTGGGCGCGCGGCGAAACGATGGTTCCCCATCTCGACGCCGCGCTGGCAACGGTACCGGCGGATGAGCCCGTGCTGCTCCTCTCCCACCGCCCGGACGTCTTCCCGCAAGCCGCCGCGCGCGGCGTCGCGCTGACGCTGGCCGGCCACACACACGGGGGCCAACTCGGCATGCCGTGGTTCGACGGCCGCATCCGCAACCTGGCCGAGTTCATCACCGACTTCGACCGCGGGCTCTACGAACGCGCCGGCAGTTATCTGTACGTCAACTGCGGCCTCGGCGTGACCGGGCAGCGCATCCGCCTCAACACACCGCGCGAGATCCTGATCATCGAAGTCCAAAACGCCGCCGCCGCGCTCGCCGCCTGAGCCACACCCGCGGCTCACCAGCGCTGACGTCTGTTGTGTGTCCGCCGATGCTGACGATTGCCAGCAGGTGCCGTCAGACGTGCGCAAGCCGTTCGACCGCCGCCGCGTGCGCCACTACGAGGGAAGGCGGACAGAAGTATAAGAAGGCCTTGGTCATCACCACGGCAACGAGCACATCATCGATAAATCCCGGCACCAGAGTCGTGTCCGGAATCAGGTCGGACGGCAGCAGCCAATACGCCAACCCCAACGCCAGGAACACCCGCGCCGAGTACGGCGTGTGGCGATCAAGCACAATCCTGAAGAACGTCCGAAGGCCGTGACCGAGATAGAGGGACAGCGTTCCCGGCATTTCTCGTCTCAGACGGAACATCCGCCTATCGACAACCGACGCGAGCGCAACCACCCCGATGAACAGCGCGATGGACAGGCCGGTCCACAACCAGAACATTCCCACATCGCCCAGAAACAACAAGAGCCGGTTGATCGAGTGCCCGGCATGCGTTGCCAATCGGTGCGCAGACGGCAACAAGATTGGCGCAGACGTGGTGCTCATCACCGGCCACGGCGGCGGTAAGGCCCCCGTAGCGGCCGACGCAGCGGCCGCGCAGGTGGATATGATCAGCAAAGCCTCGCCGCTCACCCCAATACAACGCCAGTCTCTGAGATGCTCGCACACAGCGTACTTCCGGCCGCTCACGCCGCAATAATATCCGGAACGGGTACTGATACGCAACGAAATCCGTCACCGAAGTCTCCGATAATTTGCAGTGGCCCCGCCATCACCGCCAGCAGATTTCGCCGGACACTCGTGCTAGCCTCGGGATGAAATCAGCCTGGAAGGGAGTTGCCATGTACAAGTCCGCCGTAAACTGGTTGCTCGTCATCGCCAGCTTCTTCGCCATAGCCGTACCCGCGGCAAGGGCGGAAGAAAAGGCCACGGAGAACCGCCGAACCATCTCCGTCAGCGGGCAGGGAGAGGTAACCGCCTCACCGGATCTGGCGATTCTCAGCGTCGCGGTGGAGACAACCGGGCCCAAAGCTTCCGGGGCGGTGAGTGAGAATGCGAAGCGTAGCGCGGCCGTGACGTCCGCCGTGAAGGCCCTGATCGGCAAGGACGACAGGGTGACCACCTCGCGCTACTCGCTCGAGCCGCGCTACCAACCGGTCAAACCTGGGGAACTCACGGAGCCTCGCATCACCGGCTACGTCGCGCGCAATGAAGTGCAGGTGGAGACCCACAAGGTCGACAACGTCGGGGCGCTGATTGACGCCGCCAACGACGCCGGCGCCAACCGCATCAGCGGCCTGCAGTTCACCCTATCGAATCGCAACGACCAGCTGCGAGCCGCCTTGGAAAAGGCCGGGGCGGAGGCACAGGCGCAAGCCCAGAGTGTCGCCAAGGCCTTGGGCGTGCGGCTCAAAGAAGTCGCCTCGGCCACGACGTCGACGGGTCCGGTGGTACAGCCACGCTACTTCGAGCGCGGCATGGCGGCCATGGAGGCCCGGGCACCGACATCCATCGAACCCGGAACCGTTTCCGTATCGGCCACGCTGCAGGTCACCTACAACATCGAGTGAGTCCGCAGGACGCTCTCATTGCCGCTGCGGTTGGTCAGGTCTCGGACAGTTGGTATGACACCCGTCGTGAAGGCCAAAGCGAGCTCTGGAACGCCGCTTCCCGCGCCGTGGAGTGAGCGGCCGGTTCCGTGATAGGGTGCGACGTCACGTTATGAAACGCCTGGCCATCCTCGGTTCGACCGGCTCGATCGGTGTCACCACGCTCGACCTGGTCGCGCGTTTCCCCGATCGCTTCGAAATCACCGCCCTCGGGGCCGGCAGGAACGTCGATCGTCTGGCCGAGCAAGTGCGCCGCTTTCGGCCGAGCCTCGTTGCGGTCCAGGACAGCCAGGCGGCGCTGGAGCTGCAGAAGCGGATTCCGGAATACCGCGGTCGGATCACCTACGGAGCTGAGGGCATGGAGGCAGTGGCGACCGCGCCGGGCACCGAGCTGGTGGTATCGGCTCTGGTCGGCGCGTTGGGGCTGCTCCCCACGCTGCGCGCCATCGAGGCCGGCAAGCACGTGGCGCTGGCCAACAAGGAGGTGTTGGTGCTCGGCGGCGAACTGGTGACCCGGGCGGCCGCAGCCGCCGGTGTCCGACTGCTGCCGCTCGACAGCGAGCACAATGCCATCTTCCAGGCGCTACGCGGACACCGGGAAGAGGACGTGCGGCGCATCATCCTCACGGCATCCGGCGGCCCATTTTTGCACCGCTCGCTTCCCGAGCTGCGCGCCGTGACACGGGAGGACGCTTTGCGGCATCCGACCTGGAAGATGGGCGACAAGATTACCATCGACTCCGCCACGCTGATGAACAAGGGCCTCGAGGTTATCGAGGCGCACTGGCTCTTCGGGCTGCCGGCGGAACGCATCCATGTCGTCATCCACCCCCAGAGCATCGTCCATTCCATGGTCGAGTACATCGACGGCTCAGTCCTCGCCCAGATGGGTATCCCCGACATGTCGATCCCGATCTCGTACATTCTCGCTTACCCTGACCGGCTGCCGCTGGATCACCTACCCGTACTCAATCTGCCGCAGGCGCCGGCACTGGAATTCGGCGAGCCGGACGAAGCGAAGTTTCCGTGCCTCGCGCTCGCCTACCAGGCCTTGCACGCCGGCGGCACGGCACCCGCGGTGCTCAACGCGGCCAATGAGGTCGCGGTCGCCGCGTTCCTGGCCGGAGCCATACCGTTCCTGGAGATCCCGCGCCTTCTGAGCCAGGTGATGGAGGCGCACGATCCCGCACCCGCTGACGGGCTGGAGCGACTCCTCGCAGCCGATCACTGGGCTCGGACCCAGGCACGGAAGCACCTGCCCGCCGACACCGCACAGCTCGCGGCAGGGTGGCTCGAGCCCATCAGGAGGGCAGGGGGTCCTGGCTTCTGACCCCGGGCCTACCGGCTCTACCGTTGGCACACTCAGCCTGGTTGCCATTCGAACACGGCATGGGTGTCGCCGTAGAAGAAATCGATGTCTGGCCGCTGCCGGCGGGCATTCTCGGCGCCAATTCGCATCTGCCTGGTCGCCAGATCAGCCAGCATATGCGCCCGGTACCGCAACCAGCGCCGCTGGAATGCCGCGCCGAACTCGCCACGCTGGGTTCGTGCAATCAGATGCATCCAACCGTCCCGCTCAATCAGATCGGCATCCAGCGCGTTGTGCGGCTGCGCTACGAACTCGGCAAACCACAGAGCGGCCTGATTCGACGCACAGCGCAACAGGGGCACCGGCCGGTGCGAGGGCACATGTTCGTCGAAGACCAGATCGCCACAGGAGACGCACAATTGCACGAGGACAGGCTGGCCACTGAAGAGCTGACGCGCCAGCCTGGCGCGCAACCTCGGTAGCGGCCAGCGAACGCCCGTCCGCCGCTCCGCCCCCTGCTGGCCCGCATAACCCTGCGCGGCGACGCGCACGACGTCGAGGAAGGCACGGTTGCGGTCCGGCCAGCGGCTGTAGATTCCATCTGCCTCGATGCGCCCCACGGAATCGATGCGTGCAAGCAAAAACTCCTGGAGGCGCAGCGGCAACGGGTAGCGGAAAATGACGTACGCGAGGTCCGCGTGCCGGCGGGGCGTGTGATCCCCGCCCCACCCCTCGCAGCTTGCCCGTGTCGTCACCCCCGGGATCCGGTTCAAGGCGTCAACGATCTCGCGCACCCCCGTATCAATGCGGGCGTCCAAGGGCACGCCGCCAGGGTACGTCCGAGCGGCTGTCTTCTGCAAGCGGCGAGCCGGCGGAATCCGGCCGTCAGCTATCTTTACACACAGAAACGCCGATGGTAGGGGTAATGCTCTTGGAGGCAATGCAGTGAATCAGCGGCAGTTGAAGCCGTTCCATAAGCTGTTGGTGGCACGCCGCCAGGAGTTGTTGGCCGAGGCGTTGCGAACAGTCGATGGGATGACCGACAGCAAAGAAACCTTCCCTGATCCAACGGACCGGGCCTCGCTCGAATCGAATCGGAACGCCATGTTGCGCATTCGGGATCGTGAACGGAAGCTGATTGCCAAGATTGACGAAGCCCTCCAACGCATCAGTGACGGCAGCTACGGCCTGTGCGAGGCCTGCAGCGGGCCGATCGGTCTGGACAGGCTGAGGGCCCGGCCGGTCACCACACGGTGCATCGACTGCAAGTCGGATCAAGAAGCGCAGGAACGGCGCCTGCGCGGCCTGTGAAAGCACGTCCGGGCTCGATACACAAACCATGAAGCGCCCGTAAGTACCTGAAAAACAGCGTCTTTGTTGGCAAATACGACTAATTTCCTTCGCCCTTTTGTCGCTGTCACAAATTCATGCTACAAGACCACCGTCTGGAAACAAGTATTAGCGGACAGAAGGTGAGAGGTCGCCTGTGGCGCGTGTCGATTCGACGATTCTGCATGAAATCGTACGTATCATCCAAGCGCGTGCCAAAGTGCCGGAACGGGTTCGGCTGCAAAAGCGCGACTATCAACTAACCTATCTTGATGACCACCGCCAGCGCATCGAAGAGGCCTTACGGCGTCACGATGCTGACCGGCTCAACATGCTATTCGGACAGCTCGCCAGTAAAGTGAAATACCAATTGTTGCGCCGCGTCGCCGCCCGGCAGAAACCAAAAGCTCGCGCGCAAATACCGGCCGGTCGAGCTTCCCGAAGTCCGCAGCGCAAACAGGCGAGATCGCGCTGACCGGCGCCGCAGCCGCGCGCCGCACATAGGGGGACTGACCTCGCTCCCCTACCGCAACTTGGAACCTTCTGGCACGTTTAACCAGTGAGTACGCCATTGGACAGCGAGGCGGATGCGGATGTGCAACTCATGCTGGCGGTGCAGCAGGACGATCAGGCCGCGTTCCACCAGCTGTTCGAAAAACATATCGCAGGAGTAATTGGTTTCGCCATGCAGTTGGTTGGAAACCGTGCACGGGCTGAGGAGTTGGCGCAGGATGTGTTCCTCCAGATCTATAGGACGCGAGCGCGGTATGTTCCCCTTGCCCGCTTCAAGACCTGGCTCTACCGGATGGTGACCAACGCCTGTTTGAGCGAGCTCCGCCGGCCGGAATATCGCGCCCGAGTCCAGCCGATCGATCATCCGGTCAGGGACGATGCCGGCGATCCGCCACCGGTCGCCGAAGCCTCGACACAGAGCGGTGAGGAAACCTTGCTGGACCGTGAGGCAGTCGAGAGGTTACAAGCAGCCGTGGCACACCTGCCGCCGCAGCAACGCGCCGCCTTGCTGCTGGCGAGGGTGAACGGACTTTCGTACGACGAAGTGGCGGCGAGTCTGTCGTCCTCAGTCTCAGCAGTGAAGAGTCTCATCCATCGTGCCACCGTCACGCTGCGCCAGCAGATGCAGGAGGAGAATGTGTAGGGCATGGCAAGCTGTTGGGTTGTCCGGAGGAATTTAACTGCGTGGGTCGATGGTGAGTTGCCGCGCCGGAAGGCGGAACCTCTCGAACGGCACCTCACGGGCTGCGCGGCGTGCTCGGCCGAGGCAGAAGGGCTGCGTGCCGCCATCGGCTGGCAGCGGCAGATCCTGCCTCGCGTCGCCACGGCGGCGGAGTTCGACTCCGGGCCGTTGCACGCCAAGCTGCAGCGCGCACTGGCGGCCGAAGCTGATGGCCGCGCGTCAGCGTGGAGGTGGCTCTTCCGTCCGGTTGCCATCGCCGGCGCCGTGGTGACGGCTGTGGTCGTACTCTTTTTTTCCGTCATGGGTGGTCCGAAGGCGGTGTTGATCCCACTGGGTGTGGAACCACCCCCTGTGGCCGTGACGAGTGACCCGGACTTGTTCGAGAACTACCAGGTTATCCAGCACCTGGACGCGCTGGAGAACTTCGACAATGTCGAGTCGGTACCGTTGGATGATGATCAACCCGTGCACCAAGGGTGATCCGGCCGGATGAGCGCACGCGGGGCGACTATGGCACTACTGGTGATGGGCGCCTTGTGCGCGGTCGTGTCCGCCGTCCCGGCACGCGTGCTCGTGGCGGAACGCTGGCACGACTTGAGCCCGAAGCAACGGTACCGGACGCTGCAGAATTATTGGCGCCATCAGCAGCTCCCGGCGGATCGCCAGCGCGATATCGAGCAGCGTTACAAGCGCTGGCGCGGCATGTCACCCGATGAACGGGCTCGTATCCAGCAGAATTACGAGCGTTTCCGCCAACTGCCCCCCGAGGAGCGCGAGCGCTTCCAGCGCAAGTACGACAAGTGGCGCCAACACGGTGAGTCGCGGCATTGACCACGGGCAGCGGGCGAGGTGACGTGCGGTTTGCGTAGTTCATTCTCAGGGTCGCGGCTCGCAACTGTCGATTTATATGCTGAGTGCCGCCAACAACCTGACGGATTGAGCATGTCAGGGCGCTGAAAACCATACATTGCCAGCCGCACACCGGCGGGACCTAGCTGGAACGGCATTTGCCAAAGCATTCTGGTGAAAGGTCGTAGGTCTAAAATGATGACAGCGCCATCAATTGAACCAACCAACGGAACTGTCCTCGTGGTCGATGACACCCTGGACAATCTGATCCTCACCGTACGTTCTCTACAGAGAGCCGGCATTAACTCTCTCGCCGCATCGCGAGGCTTGCAGTGCTTGGAGATCGCCAAGAACAGACACGTCGACGTGATTCTGCTCGATCTCATCATGCCGGAGTTGGACGGCTGGGGCACGCTGGCGGCATTGCGGCACGACCAGACTACGCGAGACATTCCCGTCATCATGTTTTCTTGCGACGACCGCCTGGCGGTTCGAGAGCGCGCCATGAAGGAGGGTGCGGTCGATTTTCTTCCACGCCCGGTGATGCCCGATATCTTGCTGGCGTGCGTTCAAATGCACCTCCGAGCGGTGGCCAGGGCGCGGGCACTTGAGGTCATGGATCGGGAACTGGACTCGACGTTGTCCCGTGCCGCGGCAGCGTTCGGTCCGTAGCGGCCCCCGCATTTCTGCCTTACCGCTGTGACCACCACCAGGCAGACTCAAGCTGTCTGATGGACCGGCTTCCCCACCGAAGGAAACATGTAGTTCAGTGGGAAAAGGCCGCCTAGGGGCTGCGGTACACGATCAAGCCGTGCGTCGGATCGTAGGGTGACACCGCAACTGTGACTCGATCCCCAGGAATGACCTTAATGTGGAAGCGGCGCATCCGGCCACTGATTTTGGCCAAGAACTGTTGCCCCTTGTCTGATTCAACTCGAAATTGGCCGCCCGCCAGGACCTCTCTTACGGTACCTTCGATCTGAATCAAGTCTTCACGACTCACACAATACCCCCTTCGCCACTGAGAGTATTCCTCTACGGCCGTTCACCGCTGAGGCGTCACACCTGAGTCTGGAAGCAGGAGATATTCATTCGCGCGGTATAGCAAACCAGCGCGACAGCTGCTCCGGCCGATGCCACCGCAGACATCATCTTCCTTTCGCCAGCAACCGCGCGGCGTCCTTGGCAAAATACGTCAGGATCATGTCGGCGCCGGCACGGCGAATGGCGACGAGCATTTCCATCATGACGCGCTCTTCGTCGAGCCAGCCGTTCTGTGCTGCGGCCTTGATCATGGCGTATTCACCACTGACATTGTACGCCGCCAGGGGATGTCCGAATGTCTCCTTCACCCGCCAGATGAGATCGAGGTACGGCAGCGCCGGCTTGACCATCACGATATCAGCACCTTCGTCGATATCGAGTTGCACCTCGCGTAGCGCCTCCTCGGCGTTCGGCGGATCCATCTGGTACGAGCGGCGGTCGCCGAACTGTGGAGCCGATTCCGCCGCCTCACGAAACGGGCCGTAGAATCCCGAGGCGAATTTTGCCGCGTACGCCATGATCGGAATCTGATCGAAGCCTTCCTCGTCGAGCGTCTCGCGGATCATACCGATGCGCCCATCCATCATGTCCGACGGAGCCACCATGTCCGCCCCGGCTTTGGCGTGTGACAGGGCCTCTTTCGCCAGCAGATCCAAGGTGGCGTCGTTGTCCACATCGCCGTCGACCACCACGCCGCAGTGGCCGTGATCGGTGTACTCGCACAAGCACACGTCCGTAATGAGCAGCAGATTCGGCACCTGCTTCTTGAGGGTGCGCAAGGCCTGCTGCACGATCCCATTCTCGGTGTATGCACCCGAACCGGCGCTGTCCTTAGTCTCAGGAATCCCGAACAAGATGATCGCCGGAATGCCGAGGTCTCGGATCTCCTTGCACTCCTCCACCAAGCGATCGACCGAAAGCTGCGCCACTCCCGGCATGCTGGCGACGGGTTTGTTCACCCGCGTGCCAGGCACCACAAAGAGCGGCATAATCAGATTGTCAACGCCCAGTCGTGTCTCCCGAACCATGCGGCGGAAATTCTCGTTCTGCCGCAAACGCCGGGGTCGGTACTCGGGAAATTCCATACGATCTCCTCCGTCGGGGCCTACTCAGCCCGCCTGATCGGCCGGGGGGCTTCCGTATAATAGCGCAGAATCGCCTCGACAAAGGCAGCGATCGTATACGCGCTCGGTTGAATGTCCACCCGCATGCCGTAGCGGTGGGCGGTGGCGGCGGTGACCGGTCCAATGCAGCCCACCGTGGCATGAGCCAGCACCTGCGCCAGATCCTCTTTGAAGATCGCCACGAAATTCTGCACCGTGCTGGAGCTGGTAAAGGTGATGAGGTCGGCCCCACCGCCGAGCAGTTCCGCCCGCAGCTCGGTGGCGACGCCCGACGGCAGCGCCGTCGTGTAGGTCGCGATGTCTTCCACCGTCGCCCCGTGCTCTCTCAGCTGCACCGGCAAGACGTCGCGCGCGCCAGCAGCGCGCGGCAGCAGGATGCGTTTGCCGGCCACGCCACCTTGCACGAGCGCGGCCACGACCGCCTCGGCACGGTACTCGTCGGGAATCATCTCGACGCGCAGGCAGTATCGCTGCAGGGCCTTCGCGGTCTGCGGGCCGATGGCGGCCACACGGGCGCGATGCCAGTCCCGCACGTCGGCGCCGATCGCCTGCAGCCGGTCGAAGAAGACGCGCACGCCGTTGACGCTGGTGAACACCACCCAGTCGAAATCAGCGACCCGACGGATGGCGTCGTCCAGCGGCGCACAAGTGGGGGGCGGAACGGTCTCGATGGTCGGGAACGGGATGACCTCGGCGCCCCAGGCTTCCAGCTGTTCGGCGAACTCCGCCGCCTGCGCCCGCGGGCGCGTGATGACGATGCGGCGGCCGAAGAGCGGCTTGCGCTCGAACCAGTTCAGCTTCTCGCGCAGCCGCACCACCTCACCCACCACGGCGATGGCTGGCGGCCGCAGGTGCTGCGCTTCGGCCAGCGCGGCGATCGTGCCGGCTGTACCGACGATCGTTTGCTGATCCGCCCGCGTCCCCCAACGGATCACCGCCACGGGCATATGGGGCGTGAGACCGCTGGCCATCAACTTGTCCAGGCTCGACCGCAACTGTCGTGTCGCCATGAGGATCACCAGCGTGCTACCGCTGCGCGCCAGCTCGGCCCAGCGCACCGCCGGCTCTTCCTTCGTCGGATACTCGTAGCCGGTGGTGAAAATCACGTTTGAAGCAAACAGCCGGTGCGTCAGCGGTATACCGGCATACGCCGGGACGGCAATCGCCGACGACACCCCCGGAACAATTTCGAAGTCCAAGCCCGCGTCGCGGATGGCCTCCGCTTCTTCCGCGCCGCGGCCGAAAATGAACGGATCGCCACCTTTCAGGCGTACCACAATCCGGCCTGCCCGCGCGTGATCGACAGTCAGCTTGGTGATCACCTCCTGTTCGACGCGGCTCCCGCCTCCATGCTTGCCCACCAGGAGCCGTAGCGCCCGGGGCGAGGCGTAGTCGAGCAGGCGCGGGTTGGCCAGGTAATCGTAGATCACCACGTCCGCCTGCTCGAGACAGCGCTTGCCTTTCAGGGTGAAAAGGCCGGGATCGCCCGGGCCTGCGCCCACCAGATATACCTTACCCATTACCGGGGACCTCGATCTCGTCGCCGCGAGAGCGCCGCACCCCCACCCTGCCCGGCCTAACCGGCCTGCAGCGCTCGCAAGATCTCGGCGCCGCCTTTGCCAAGCAACTCCTCCGCCAATTCGACGCCGATCGCCTCGCCATCGGCGGCCGCGCCGCGGCGTTCGCCGCGCACGACCTGCTGACCGTCGGGGCTGGCAATGAGGGCGCGCAGCTCGATGGTCTCCTTCGAGATCGTGGCGTACGCCGCGAGCGGCGTACGGCACGAGCCGCCGGCCCGCGTGAGGAAGGCGCGCTCGGCGGTGACGGCGATGCGGGTGAGTGCGTCGTCGAGCGGCGCCAACACGTCCGCGGTTTCGTCGGCGCGGCTTTCGATGGCAAGCGCACCCTGGCCGACGGCGGGAACGAAGTGTAGCGGGTCGAAGAAGGCGAGGCCGCTGCGCTTGATGCCCAGCCGGTTCAGACCTGCGGCCGCGAGAATGACCGCGCCAAACTGGCCACTGTCCAGCTTGCGCAGGCGCGTGTCCACATTGCCGCGAAGATTCATGACCTCGAGGTCGCCGCGGGCCGCACGGATCAGGGCCATCCGCCGCAGGCTGCTGGTCCCGACGCGGGCACCAGGCGGCAGCTCTTCGAATCGTGCCCCATCGCGCGTGATCAGCACATCCCGTACGTCTTCGCGCGGCGGAATAGCGGCCATCACCAAACCCGGGGCCAACTCACCCGGCACGTCCTTCATCGAGTGCACGGCGCAGTCGATGGTCCGCGCCTGCAGCGCTTCTTCGATCTCTTTGACGAACAGCCCCTTGCCGCCGATGGCGCTGAGCGGTTGTTCGACGAAGCGGTCACCCGAGGTGGTGATGGTGACGAGTCCGACGTCCCATCCGGGCAGCTGTCTCTGGATGCAACCCTGTACCCAGCGCGACTGTGTCAGTGCCAGTTGGCTGCCGCGTGTCCCGATGCGAATCGTGCGTTTCACTGGTCGTCTGCCTCCTCGACATCGAACAGTAATCGCGCCGCGGCAACATAGAAGGCTTCATGTTCTCGCTGGTGCTGCTTCAAATGCGTAATGGGTGCATGCAGGATCTTGTTCACGATGGCGGCCGTCATCGCTTCGAGGGCCTCACGTTCGCGTGGCGACAGGTCGCGCAACGTCGGCAAGGTCTTCTCCAACTCCCCCTTACGGATGGCTTCCATCTTGTCCCGCAGCGCCACAATGGTCGGTACCGCGTCGAGTGACCGGAGCCATTTCCAAAACGCATCGACCTCTGCTTCCACGATGGCTTCGGCCTTCTCGGCTTCACGGCTGCGCTCTTCGCGGTTGACCTGGGCGACGCCACCGAGGTCATCGATGTCATACAGATACACGTTATCGATGTCGTTGATGGCGGGATCAAAGTTGCGCGGCACGCTCAGATCGATGAGGAACATGGGACGATAGTTGCGCCCACGGAGCACCTCTTGGACCCGTGCCGGAGTGAGGATGTAGCCGTCGGCGGCGGTGGAACCGATGACGACATCGGCCGTCTGCAGATAACGGGGAAAGTCTTCGAACGGCACCGGTGTGCCATGGAACTCACGCGCCAGCTCGACGGCGCGGTCGAAGGTGCGGTTGGCCACGACCAGGCTGCGCACGCCGTGCGCCAGCAGGTGCCGCGCCGCCAGCTCGCTCATGGTGCCGGCGCCGAGGAGCAGCGCCGTCTTGTCCTCGAGGCGGTCGAAGATCTTCGACGCCAACTCGACGGCGGCTGCACTCACCGATACGGCCTTGCTCGCCACCCCAGTCTCGGTACGCACGCGTTTGGCCACACTGAACGACTTGTGGAAACAGCGGTGCAGGACCGTTCCGGCGCTTCCGGCGCTGGCGGCGTGGGTGTAGGAATCTTTGAGCTGCCCGAGGATCTGCGGCTCGCCGACCACCATGGAGTCGAGGCTGGCCGCAACACGAAACAGATGCCGCACCGCTTCACGCCCACGGTACACCGAAAGGTGCTCACTCAACTGTTCGCGGGCGATGCGCTCGCCGGAAGCGAGAAACTCCGTCAGCGCCTCGATCGCACTGTCACCGTCCTTGGTGGCAACGACAACCTCGACACGATTGCACGTCGACACAATGACGCCCTCGTCGACCGGACGCAACGTCGCCAACTCTCGCAGCCCCTTTTCCAGCAGCCCGTCGCTGAAGGTCAGGCGCTCCCGGATCTCCACCGGAGCCTTGCGGTGATTGACGCCGACGATCAGTACTTCGCGTTCCATCAATCGAATGTCCCAGTGTGCTTGCCTGGGAAGATGAGATTCACGCCGAGAAACGAGACAACGAGCACGATGAAGCCGACGATGGTCAAGGCGGCGGCTTTGCGGCCGCGCCAGCCTGTGGTGCGCGCGTGCAGCAAGAGCGCGTACAGCATCCAGGTGATCACGGACCCCAGCTCCACGGGCTGCCAGGACCACAGGGCTCCCCAGGTTTCCTTTGCCAGCAACGACCCGGTGATGATGCCGATGGTAAAGAGGGCAAATCCCCAGGTCACGAAACGGTGGTTGAGCCTGTCGAGGGTCTCGAGCGACGGCAAGCGGCGGAAGAGATCGCTCTTGCGCTTGGCTTTGAGCTGTTTCTCCTGCAGCAGATAGATCAAGCTCAGGCAGAAGGCGATGGCGAAGATGGCGTATCCAAGAAACGCCGGAGCGACGTGCGCCGGCAACCAGACGTTCTGCAGCTGCTCGGGCAGCTCGGCCGTTGGGCTATTGAACGCATAGGCCGAGAGCGTGAACAGAAAAGCCAGGGGCGTGACCAGCGTGCCGACGACCGTGAGGTTGGCGCGCTGCGCCAGCACCAACGCCATCACCAAATAGGCGCCGACCATGATGCAAGCGATGAACGACAGCTCCTCTTGGAAGGTCGTGATCGCCCCATATCCAAGCAGCACCGCCCGCACCGACAAGGAGAGCGCATGCACCCCGAACGCACAGCCGAGCAGGGCTAACGCCCACCGCCGCATCGACTCCTGCCCCGCAATCACGTGCACGATGCATGTCACCGTGCTCAGCAGGTAAAACGCTAGCGCATGCGCCAGCAGAACATTGGCCATCGTTCAGCTTAGCTCCATACCCAGGGTGGCGAGCGAAACCCCGTCTCCCACCGTTTCGGCCAACAACCGATCCACCAGATGCATCTGTCCTTCACGTAGATAATCGAGCAGCGACGAATTTGCCAGGGTGGACAAAATACGTTGGCGCTCCGCCGCCGGGCGTGACTGCCCCGCCAGGCGTTCCCGCAGGCGGCGGAGTAACTGTAACGCCACATCATACTCGGGGCCGAAGGCGCCCTGCAAATCCTGGCGTATCCGCTTGGCCAGCGCTGGACTCGCACCACCCGTCGAGGTCGCAACCACCAGGTCGCCCCGCTCCACCACCGCGGGCGCAATGAAGTCGCACAACTGCGGACGGTCCACCACGTTCAAGAGCACACCGGCATCTCCGGCTTCACCGACCACCTGCTGTTGTACGTGCGCATCGTCTGTGGCGGCGTAAGCGAGGAAGCAGTCGTGGAGATCGCCACGGGCATAGGGGCGCCCCTGGTGCTCGATCTCCGAGGTGGCCGCGAGGGCCGCGATGCGCGGCGTCACTTCTGGGCTGATCACGGTCACACGCGCCCCCGCCCGGAGCAGCGATTCCACCTTTTGTTCTGCGACTTTTCCGCCACCAACAACGACACAGCGCCGACCGGCTACCCGCAAAAACACTGGGTAGTACTTCATCGCCCGAATGCTAGCACAAGTCGTACGGACGCGAGAATCTCAATCAAACAGGTGATCGGACAGCTGGCAGGCACACACGCCGCGCGGCGCTTAGGCAGAGAACGAAGAGCCGCAACCGCAGGTGCGGGTGGCTTTGGGGTTGAGAAACTTGAATCCCGCTCCGTGCAGGCCCTTGACGTAATCGATCGTCGTCCCGGCAAGATACTGGGCGCTCGTCGCATCCACCACTAGCCGAACGCCATTGATCTCGACGACGGTGTCGTCAGGACGCGTCGTGTTGTCGAAATTCAGGCTATATTGAAATCCCGAGCAACCGCCACCGACCACGGATACCCGCAGGGCGTGATCCGCCAGGCCTTCGCGCCGCATCGCCGCTTTCACCATCTCGGCCGCTGTCTCGGTCAACTGGAGCGTGGCCCCCACGTCTGGCACGCCGCTCTGTTCGGTCTCCGAGCTCACATGCTCCTCCATCGACTTCCCCTGTTCCCTCACGATTTAAGCTTGCTGCGACTTGAAGGTTCTGAAACCTTGTTCGTCTGTAAACGTATCCAGGGCATCGCCTTGTGTCAACCGGGCGGTGCTTTGCTTGAATTTGTACGGACCTTTCGACTATAGAGACCCCGGCCCAGCATGAAGATTTCACCACAACATCTCGTTGGGGTTAACCTAGCTCTGCTAGCGTTGATCGCGTACTGGGGTGCCTCGACCGTCAGCACGGCAGTGGCGGCAAAACTCAGTCCGCCTCCGCAGGTTCGTCTGAGCCAGCCGCCGCCGCCCATCGCGCGCGAACCGCGCCGTCCGGCCACGTACTACGCCAGCATCCACACCCGCGACATTTTCAACTCGGCCAAGCCGGAGGCGGAGAAACCGCCAGAACCGCCCAAGCCGACCGAACTGAAGCTCAAGCTCTGGGGCGTGGCCGTGCACACTGGAGGTGCGTCCCATTGCATCATTGAAGATCTGACCACACACAAGCAGGACGTCTACGGGATCAAGGACAAGGTTCCCGGGAACGCGACGGTCAAGTCCGTCGAATGGGATCGCGTCATCCTGGACCGCGACGGGCAGGACGAGATCCTCGAATTGGCCCAGGCCCAGGGGGCGCCGCCCCGCCCGGCGCCCGCCGTGGCGGCAGCCCAGCCCGGTCAGACGGGGAACCCCCACATCCGCAAGGTGAGCGACACCCAGTACAGCATCGATCGCAGCGAGGTGGATTCGGCCTTGGACAACATGAGCCAGCTGTTCACCCAGATTCGCGCGGTGCCGCACTTCGAAGGCGGGCAATCGACGGGGTTTCGCCTCTTTGCGATTCGCCAGAACAGTCTCTTCGACAACATCGGGTTGCGAAACGGGGATATCATCCAGAGCATCAACGGCACCGAGATCAACGATCCCCAACGCGCGCTGGGCCTGATCAACGAGTTGCGCAACGCGTCAGAGCTGAATGTTCTTATTAATCGCAACAAAGAACCAGTGAGCCTGCAGTTGAAAATCGGCGGGTGAAGCTTTCGATCGAAGAGGGGTGGCATGCGGCAATTGGTTATACGCTTTTTTGCCCTGAGCTGGTTGGCGCTGGGGTTTTCGTCGTACGTGTCAACGTTGGCCTGGGCACAAGGGGCACCCACACCGCCGAGCGCGACTGACGCGCAGGGCGGCCAGCGGTCGATCACGATGGACTTCCAGGACGTCGACATCGCCGTGCTGGTGAAGTTCATCAGCGAGCTGACCGGCAAGAACTTCATCGTCGACGAGAAGGTGCGCGGCAAGATCACCATCATCTCCCCCGCCAAGATCTCCGTCGATGAAGCTTATCTCGTCTTCCTGTCGGTCCTGCAGGTGAAGGGCTTCACGACCGTCCCGGCCGGGTCCATCACCAAGATCGTCTCGACCAAGGAGGCCAAGAGTTCGACCATCCGCACCGTCAACCCCAATGGGTCACCGGCTGCCACCGACGAGTACATCACCCGCTTGATCCCGCTCAAGTACGTCGACGCAAGCAACATGGTCGCCATCCTCCAGCCGTTGATCTCGCCCGACGGGCTGTTGGCGGCGTACGCTGCCACCAATACGCTGATCCTGATCGACACCGCAGCGCAAACCGA
>DASVHW010000210.1 GCA_036382395.1 Candidatus Binatia bacterium
GCTTTCACTCCTCTTCCTGACGCAACCTGGCCAGGACCGACAGGTCCTCCAGCGTGCTAGTGTCGCCGACGCTCTCTTTGCCGGCGGCCACGTCGCGCAGCAGGCGGCGCATGATCTTGCCGCTGCGGGTCTTGGGCAACGTCTCCGTGAAACGCACGTCGTCGGGACGGGCAAAGGCGCCGATCTCTTTGGCAACGTGTTCGCGCAGCTCCAAACGCAGCTCCTCGGTCGGCTTGTGCCCCGATTCCAGGGTGACGAAGGCCACCACCGCCTGTCCTTTGAGCGCATCGGGACGGCCCACCACGGCCGCCTCGGCGACCAGCGGGTGGCTGACGAGTGCGCTCTCCACCTCCATCGTCCCGAGCCGATGTCCGGCAACGTTCACCACATCGTCGATACGGCCCATGATCCAGAAGTATCCGTCCTCGTCGCGCCGCGCCCCGTCGCCGGTGAAATACACGCCGGGAATCTGACTCCAGTACTGCTGCACGTAGCGGTCGGGATCGCCGTAAATGGTGCGCAGCATGCCCGGCCATGGTCGCTTGATCACCAGAAAGCCGCCCTGGTTGGCGCCGACCGGCCCGCCCTCGCGCGTCAGGACGTCCGCCACAATGCCGGGGAACGGCCGGGTGGCGGAGCCCGGCTTGGTGGGCGTGACGCCGGGTAGCGGTGAGATCATGATGCCGCCGGTTTCCGTTTGCCACCAGGTGTCGACGATCGGGCAGCGCTGCCGGCCGATTTCTTCGTGATACCAGATCCACGCCTCGGGATTGATCGGCTCGCCGACGGTCCCGAGCAGCCGCAGGCTCGATAGGCGGTGACGGCGGGGCCACTCGCGGCCCCATTTGCTGAAGCTGCGGATGGCAGTGGGCGCCGTGTAGAAGATACTGACGCCGTACTTGTCGATGATACTCCAGAACCGGTCCGGTTCGGGATGATTCGGCGCGCCCTCGTACATCAGCGTGGTGGCGCCGTTGGCCAGGATGCCATAGACGACGTAGCTGTGGCCGGTCACCCAGCCGATGTCGGCCGTGCACCAGAACGTGTCTTCGTCCGTCAGGTCGAAGATCCACTTGCTGGTGATGTAGCTGTGCACCATGTAGCCGCCGGTGGTGTGCACCACGCCTTTCGGTTTGCCGGTGGTGCCGCTGGTGTAGAGGATGAACAGCGGATGCTCCGCATCCAGCGGCTCCGGCTCACACACCGCGTCGGCTTTCTCCATCAGGTCGTGCCACCAGCGATCGCGGCCGCCCTTCATCGATACCGTTTCGCCGGTGCGGCGGACGACCACCACGTTCTCGACCGAGGGGGCGTCGCGCAGGGCCTCATCGACGTTGACCTTCAACGGCACCACCGTGCCGCGACGGTAGCCGCCATCGGCCGTCACCACCAGCTTGGCCTGGGCATCGTTCAGGCGGTCGCGCAGCGCCTCGGCGCTGAAGCCGCCGAAGACGACGCTGTGCGGCGCGCCGATGCGCGCGCAAGCGAGCATGGCAATGGCCGCCTCGGGAATCATCGGCAGATAGATCCCCACCCGATCGCCCTTGCTGACACCGAGGCGCTTCAGCACGTTGGCGAACCGCGACACTTCGCGGTGCAGGTCGTGATAGGTCAGGGTGCGGCTGTCCCCCGGCTCGCCTTCCCAGATGATGGCGGCCTTGTTCCGCCGCCACGAATGGAGGTGCCGGTCGATGCAGTTATACGCCAGATTGGTGGTGGCGCCCACGAACCACTTGGCAAACGGCGTCTTCCACTCGAGCACCGACTGCCAGGGAGAAAACCAGTCCAGCTCGTGCGCGACCTCGGCCCAGAACTTGTCCGGGTCCTCCTGCGCCAGGCGCGCCCAGCCTTCGTACGCGGCGGCGCTCGCAATATGCGCGGCCGTGAATTCCGCCGGTGGTGGGAACACGCGCTTTTCCTGCAAAACGGATTCAATATCTATCTGTGACATCTCGCACCCTTCTGTTCCCTCACGGAGAACCGTGACGACTTCCCTTCGACTGCGCTCGGGACCTGCCTTCGGCTCGGCTCACGAGATGGCGCTCACGGCACGGCTGGCGCTGCGCCCACATCCTTCCGGGCAAGGGGATCACGGTCCTACTGTACCATTAACGCTGGACGCAGGGTCAAGCCGCCCTGATCGCCAGGGTGTCCCATTCCCGCAAGCGGAAGGAAAGTCGTTCGCCCAAGCGCCGCAGCTCGGCGAAGGCGGCAGCGTCCCACTGCTCATCGCCGGCAGCTCTGACCACGGCGTAGTAATGATTCTGCGCGTCCCACAGATTGAGCATCAGTCCCTGGCTCTCGGCGAAATCGAGGACGGCGTGGGCTCGCGTCACACCACCGTGTGCATCGCCTCGGGCCACTGCGTCGACCGCCCGCACCAGCGCCTGCTCCAACAGGAGTTGGATGGCGCCCAACGCTGGCACGATGCCCCAGCGTTGGGCGTCGGCCCACACCGCCAATGCGGCCTCGGCCCTTTCCGCTCCGGCAACGAATTTGGCCACCGCCTGCTCCAGGCGGCGCTGCACCACGAACCCGGTTGCCAGACCCAGCTCCGGTGGCAGCGGCACGCCTGCCTGTGCCAGGAAATCGAGCAAGCGGCGATTATTGCTCACAATGCGTTCATAGTCGGCACTGTATTCCGCCATCACCTGCGCCATGAGGTGATCGACGATGCGGCGCCGTTCAGCAACGAACAGGTGACGCAGGGTGTAAAAGGCGCCGCCCAGCGCGTGATCGATTCCGCGTACCAGCTCGCTCAACGGCTCGGAAAAAAAGGTCTGCAGCAGCTGGGCCTTGAGCGGCGCGTAGTCGGCTGTCGTCTCCGCCACGGCGCAATGCATGTCGTGCCCGCCGAGGTGGAGCGCCGCGTAGGTAAAGTCACTGCTCTCCTCCGTGGCTTCGCTGCGAAGATGGGCGCGACCGATGGCGAAGACGGTATCCCCGCTGCGTTCGAGCACCCGATCCTCCGACGTGGCCCGATAGGCGTACACGCGGGTCTTCGGCTCCGTTGGGGTAAAGAGCGAGTTCATGGCGTAGTGCGCTGCCACCCGGCTGTTGTCGGTGATCTGGGGACGAATCAGCTGCCGATACAGTTGGCGGCCGTCGCCGTACTGCGGCAAGTTGCTGTGGACCAGTTGGAGCCGGCGCAGGAACTCTGGTTCCAGATTGGTGCCCAGGTGGCTGGCAAGCTGGAGGGCGCGCGCGGCGTAGCTGAGCACTTGCGTGGTTTCCAGGCCCGACGGCTCGTCGAAGAACCAGCCGCAACTGGTGAACGACAGGAGCGCGTAGTGCTCCATTTCGAGCAGTTTCCAAATGCGAGTGCGGGCGCGGCTGTCCGGTGTGGCCAGTACATGGCGCTGCAGGAAGGCATCGCGCCGTTCAGGGTCGCGCCGCAAGATGATGGCGACATAGGCGTCGCGCGCCGCCCAGGGGTCGTGCAGCAGCTTCCCGCCCTGTTGTTCGAAGATCGCATCGAGCTGCGCCTTCAGCCAGTCCAAGGACTGCCGCAGCGGCGCCCGCCACGCCTGCTGCCAGCCGGGATGGCCGCCGCTGTGGCAACCACAATCCGCGCGCCAGCGCTCGACGCCGTGGGCGCAGCTCCACGAGGAGTTGTCGCGGATCTCGACGTCGTCGACCACAGCGACGCGGTCGAGATAGGCGGCGTAGTTCGTGAGCCGGACCTGCGCTTCGCGCTCGATGGTTTCGATGGTGGCCGCCAACGCCATCTCGCCGAAGCGATGATGGTGGCCGTACGATTCGCCGTCGGTGGCGATGTGCACGAGCCGGGGTGGGGCGTCAGGTGCTGCCGGGGGGATGAGCGCGGCCGCGGTGAGGCGTCGGGCGAACTCCCGGCCATCATTCAGGAGACCGCTGAAGGCCACGGCGTGGGAGATCTCGGCGTCATAGAAGAACACCGTAATCTCGAGTCCCCGGCCGAGGGCGCAGCGGTAAGGGCGTTGGCAATCGATGCGGCCGTCGTGCACCTCCTCCCACTGGCGGCCGTCATAGCGCAGGCGCGCCGCCTGCGACGGGGCCAGAATCGTGAAGCGCATACCGTTCTCGGCCAATACCGCCAGCGTGGAACGATCGACGGCGGTTTCGGGCAACCACATGCCGTCGGGCACGCGGCCGAAGCGGTGCACGAAATCGGCGATGCCCCAGCGCACCTGTGTCTGCTGGTCTCGCGGGCTGGCGAGCGGCATGATGCAGTGCCCGTACACTTGCGCCAGCGCGCTACCGCGGCCGAAGTGGCGCGCGCTGGCGCGGTCGGCGTGCTGGATGTGGCCGTACAGATCGGGCCGGGCCTGCTCGATCCACGCCAGCAACGTCGGACCGAAATTGAAGCTGATGCGATTGTAGTTATTCCGCAAGGCGACGATGTGGCCCTGCTCGTCGAGCCAGCGCGCGGCGGCATTGGGGGCGTAACACTCCGCCGTGACCCGATCATTCCAGTCGTGGTACGGCGCGGCAGAGTCCTGCACCTCAACCGCCTCCAACCAGGGATTCTCGCGCGGCGGCTGATAGAAGTGGCCATGCACGCACACGAAATGCTCTGCACCCGAGATCGACATGCCAGGGAACTGTAGGGAGTCGCGAACGGCCAGTCAAACCACGGGGGTGCTTTCCGCTTGCCCTTCGGGTTGCCCTTGCGGCGCTGGCGCGAGTTGTGTAAGCCTTCTGCGTTGTCGTTTCGCCATCGGCGTGGGGCCGTAGCTCAGTTGGGAGAGCGCTAGAATCGCACTCTAGAGGTCGTCGGTTCGATCCCGATCGGCTCCACTTGCTTTTCAATCACTTAGCGACTTTGGTTGCGGCCGGCTCAGCATCAGGTTGCGGCTGGGTTGCGGTCGGTTGTGCCAAGAGGGCGTCGAGCCGGTCAACTGCGGCTTTGTTTCCGCCCGGCACCAGATGCCCGTAGGTGTCGACGGTGACCCGGATGCTGTGGTGCCCCATTTGGTCCTTCACGTACGCGAGGCTCTGGCCTTGCCCGATGAGCAGCGAAGCGTACGTGTGCCGCAGGTCGTGAATCCGGATCGTGCGTAGCTCGGCTTTCGGCAGAATCTTCGGCCATACCCGCTTACGGAAGTTGTCAGGGTCGAGCGGCTTGGCGGCTTCGTTGATGAACACCCACGCCGGCACTTCACCCCAGCCGCGACGCAGCGTTTCTTTCTTTCGGTCCACCCACAACGCCTTCAGGCTCTCCGTCAGCCGTGCTGACAGATCCACCCGCCGCGCTTTGCCGCTCTTCGGTGTCGTGAGCTTCCCGTCGACCAAGTTGCGCTTCACTTCGGCGAACCGGCCGACGAAGTCGATGTCACCCCACTGCAGCGCAACCGCCTCACCGATCCGGACCCCGGTCATCGCCAGCGAAAGCACGAACGGATGCCATGTAGGGAAGTGCTCACGGCAGGTCTTCAGCAGCTTCGCGAGTTCCTCGCCGGTGAGGTAGTTGACCTTGTCAC
>DASVHW010000211.1 GCA_036382395.1 Candidatus Binatia bacterium
TAACGCGGACCCTCAGTGAAGCAGCCGAAAGAACGGCCGCGGCGCATCGGCATCTTCGGCGGGACGTTCAACCCCATTCATCTGGCGCACCTTCGCAGCGCCGAAGAGGTGCGCGAGGCGCAACGGCTGGATCGTATTCTGTTCATCCCCAGCGCCACCCCGCCGCACAAGCGCAAGCAGGGCCTGGTCTCCGCCGCGCACCGTCTGGCGATGGCCCGGTTGGCCATCAGCGGGAATCCGTATTTCCGGGTGTCCACCATCGAAATCGAGCGGCCCGGGCATTCGTATTCGGTCGACACCTTGCGCGCGTTGCACGCGCGCCTGCCGCGAGCTTCGTTCTCGTTCATCATGGGCGCCGACGCCTTCGGCGAGATCGAGACATGGAAGGAGTACGAGGGCATCTTTGGGCTCTGTGACCTCGTGGTGACGTCGCGTCCGCCGGTGCATGAGCCGCAGCTGCGTGAAGCCCTCCCCGTTGCCGTGCGTTCCCAGTTTTGGTATTCTGAAGGCCAATTGGAGCACCGTACGGGGAATCGGATCATTTTCCAGCGCATCAGCGATCTCGACATTTCTGCTTCCTGCATTCGCCAGCGCCTCGGCCGTGGTTTGTCAATTCGGTACTTGGTTCCCATTTCAGTCGAGCGGTACATTGCACGCCACGGGCTGTATGCGCGGAGGTCTAGTTGAAGCAGGTTGAAGAGCGCGCCAAGGCGCTTCTCTGCGTACGGTTCGCCCTCGAAAAGAAGGCCTACGACCTCATCCTCATGGAGGTCGGCGAGTTCACCTCGCTGGCGGGTTACTTCCTGATTTGCACCGGCCGCTCGGACACCCAAGTCCAGGCGATTACCCAGGGCATCGAAGAGAACCTCGGGCGCCTCGGCATGCGGCCGCTCTCGACCGAGGGGTACCCCCGAGGGCAATGGGTGGTGATGGATTACGACGACGTCGTGGTCCACATCTTCTATGAGCCGGTACGGGAGTTCTACGACCTCGAGCGCCTGTGGACCCGGGCGCCGCGGGTAGGGCTGCCGGAACCGTACCGCAGCCAGGCGCACGACTTGCGCTTGGCTAGCGAAGCGCGCTAACCAGTCAAGTCGGAGTCTCGTATGAAACGGGCCGTCGCCGTCATTGTGGGCGTCGCCATGGTCTGCCTGGTCGCCTACCTTTCGTGGCTCAATCCCGCGGCGGTCGAGTTTCGTCTGACGCCGGCGCGGAGCATCCAGGCGCCGCTGGCCGTGTTGATGGTCCTGGCCTTTGTCATCGGCATTTTGCTGGTGTTCACGGCGGTGCTGGTGCAGGCAGGAAGACGCGCCATCGTGGCCTGGCAACTGGGACGCCAGCAGCGCCGCATCGAACGCATCGACGACTGGGAGGCGCGCGGTGAGGAACTGATATGGAAGGGCGAGGCGCAGCAGGGGCGGGCGCTGCTGCAGCGGGCATCGCAGCGCCGCCCAGACGGTGCGCACGCGGTGCTGGCGCTGGCCGAGTCGTTTTGTGAGACCGGGGAATTTCAACGTGCGTGTGAAGTGCTCGCCGCCGCGGCGAATCGTGACGAGGCCAGTCCGGAGGTTTTGCTGGCGCTGGCCAAGGCGCAAGGCTCGGCGGGGGATCGCGCCGCGGGGATCGCCGTTCTCGAGCGGTTGCGGGCGCTGCGGCCGCAGGCCCCGCGCGTGTTGCGGGCGCTACGGGAGGCGTACGTGGAGGCCGAGCGTTGGGCCGATGCTACGGCGCTGCAAGAAGCGCTGGTCGGACAGGTCCGTGATCCCGCGCAAGCGGGGCGCGAACGTGCCGGGCTGGTGGCTCTGCGGTATCAGATGGCGCTGCATCTTGGCGACGTGAGCAGCAGGGTGCAGGCGCTCGAGGCGCTTGCCGACAGCCGCGCCGGTAGCGTGCCGGTGTGGGTGAGTCTTGGAGACGCGTTACTGGCGAGCGGCCGCCAAGACGAAGCCTCGTTGGTGTGGGAACGGGCCCTGCGCACCCAACCCAGGACGGTGTTCGCCGACCGCCTCGCTTCCATCGCCAGTGAGGAGCGGCACCGCGAGCGGCTGCGCCTGCTCATGCGCAAGCTGCGCGCCGATCAGGTGCGGGCCGACATGGTCCGTCTGCTGACGGCGCAACTGTATTTGAAGGATGGCAATGCGGCCCAAGCGGCGCGGGAACTCGAGGGGCTGCAGAATCCTGGGGCGGCGCCAGCCCTCGTGCACCGGCTATGGGCCGAAGTGCACTCGCGCCGCGGCCAACTCGAGCAAGCGGTGGTTGCCTACGCCCAGGCAGAAGCTGGGCTGGCAACCTACCACTGCAATGGCTGCGGCCGGATCATTTCGGAATGGAAAGGCTACTGCCCGCAGTGCCGCGAGTGGGATTCGTACCGTTCCGAAGCGGAGATCGGAGTGGCGTGAGCTTGCCCGCGCGGCAGACTCATCTTCACGGACTGGCGGCAGGCACGTAGCCGTTTCGCTCAAGGTAAGAGAGAATCGTCGCGACGCTCTCTTCTTCTGACTCGCGGTCGGTATGCACCACGATCTCGGGTTGCAGCGGTGGTTCATAGGGGGCCGAGACACCGGTGAACTCCTTGATCTCCCCGCTACGGGCCTTCTTGTAGTGCCCTTTGGGATCGCGGCGCTCGCATTCAGCCACCGAACAGTCGACGAACACCTCGACGAACTCCGCGTCACTCATGAGCTTCCGGGCTTGGTCGCGATCGGCCCGATAGGGTGAAATGAAGGCGGTGAGATTGATCACGCCGGCGGTGGTGAAGAGCTTCGCTACCTCACCGATGCGGCGGATGTTTTCGTTGCGATCCTCCGGGGAAAATCCCAGGTCCTTGTTCAGTCCGTGCCGGATGTTGTCGCCGTCGAGGACATAGGCATGGACGCCGCGCTCCCACAATGTCTTCTCCAATGCGACCGCCAGGGTCGATTTCCCCGACGCCGGCAAGCCGGTCATCCAGAGTGTGCAGGCTTTGTGACCGGTGACCACTTCCCGGTCGGCTTTGGTGACTGCGCCTGGATGCCAGACCACGTGCTTCGATTTCAGATTTGCCATCAGTTAAACTCCTTAGCGGTCTCTTACTGGAACCACAGCCGGGTCTCAAGAGCACGCCTGCCTGTACGGCCGGCTTGCGCGCAGGTATGGTAGCCGGCACGTTGAGGGAGGGTGAGCGGAGAAACCATGGAGCACAACTTCGCGGCAGGCGTGACGTGGAACCTTTCCGATCTGTATGCCGGACCTGATGATCCGCGCCTCGTGCGGGATCTCGAGGCGGCGTTGCAGGCGGCGCGCCGCTTCGGCGAAACCTATCGCGGCAGAATCAACGTTCCGACTGGTTTATCGCCCACCGTGCTGGCGGAAGCCGTCACCGCCATGGAAGCGATTCTGGAACAAGCCGGCAAGGCTTGCGCCTACGCCGAGCTCTTGCACGCGGCTGACGTTACCCCGCCGGCGCACGGTGCTCTGGTGGCCCTGACGCAAGAGCAGGCCTCGGCCGTTCGGCGGGAAATATTGTTCTTCGAGCTGGAGTGGCTGGCGGTGGATGAGGCGGTGGCGCAGCGCCTGCTCGCCGATCCCGCCTGCGCGGCACGGCGCCATTTTCTGAGCAGCCTCCGGCGCTATCGGCCCCACGTCCTGTCCGAACCCGAAGAGAAGATCTTGGAGGAGACGGCGAACACCGGGTCCCGTGCCTTCTCACGGCTATTCGACGAGGTGCTGTCGTCATTGGAGTTCGAGGTCGAGGTTGAGGAAACGCGACAGCGCTTGAACGAAAGCGGTGTCCTGACTCTGCTCTACGACAATCGGCGTGAAGTTCGACGCACGGCAGCCGAAGCCCTGACGCGCGGGCTCCAGGACAATCAGCTCCTGCTCGGGTTCATCTTCAATACCTTGGTCCAGGATCACGCCATCGATGATCGCCTCAGAACGTATCAGGACCCGATGGCGGCGCGGCACCTCGCCAACGAAATCAGCGGTGACACCGTGGCCGCCTTGATGGAAGCGTGCGAGGCGAGTCACGACATCGTGCGACGCTACTATCGGCTGAAGCGTCGTTTGTTGCGACTCGATGAGCTGGCCGATTACGACCGCTACGCGCCGATTGCGGTCGACAAGACGGTCGTGGCGTGGCCACGCTGCCGCGAGATGGTCCTGGCGGCATACGACGCGTTCTCGCCACGCCTGGCCGAGATCGCCACGGCATTTTTCGATCAGCGTTGGATCGACGCCGAGGTGCGGAGTGGAAAGCGGGGTGGTGCTTTTAGCGCATCCACTGTGCCGAGCGCGCATCCGTACGTGCTGGTGAACTACACCGGACGGCCGAACGACGTGACGACGGTGGCGCATGAATTGGGCCACGGCGTGCATCAGTATCTGGCACGGCCGCGTGGCTACATCGAGGCCGATACCCCTCTGGTGATGGCTGAGACCGCGAGCGTGTTTGGCGAGATGCTGGTGTTCGAACATCTGCTGCGAGAGGTTACCGATCCGGAAGCCCGTCTCGGGTTGGTGTGCACCAAGATCGAAGACGCCATCGCCACGGTGTTCCGGCAGGTGGCACTCACGCGCTTCGAAGAGAAGCTGCATCGGGCACGGCGCGGGCGCGGCGAGCTGCCACGCGAGGACATCTGCACCCTCTGGATGGAGGCCAACGCGGCGCTGTACGGGGACTCGGTTGCGCTCACCCAGGGGTATCGCTGGTGGTGGGCGTACATCCCGCACTTCGTGCACTCGCCCTTCTATTGCTACGCTTACGGTTTCGGCGAGTTGCTGGTGCTGGCGTTGTACGAGACCTACCGGCGCGAGGGCGCGCCTTTCGTGGCGAAATATCTGGACCTGCTTGCTGCCGGCGGTTCGGACACGCCCGCGAATCTGCTGCGCAGGTTCGACATCGATGTCACCGATCCGGGATTCTGGAACCTCGGTCTCGATCGACTACGCCAGATGGTGGCCGAGGCCGAGCGGTTGACAGGCGAGCTAGCGAAATAGAAGGCGTGCGATCCCTCGGAACTGAGGACTCAGCACTCAGGACTGCCTAGATTCCCCCGATGTCGTCGGGATCGATGTCGCGGGCCTGATCAAGACTGGTGCCCTGCTGGCCGAGACGATCTTGGATCAAGCGGAGCACGCTGGTGTAGACCGTCTCACCGCTGTCATCACGCACGACGAAGAACGGTGCATGGTCGGCGCCGAGGCGCGCACCGAGGACCATTCCCGGGCTGCGGTGATCGCCCTCGTGCGCCCAGACGACCTCGTCGACGCGATCCCAAAGCCCACGTGCACGCAGGTGTTCCGTGATCTCGGCGCACTTGCGACAGTCCGAGCCGTCCGGCATCTTCTTTTTGACCAGGGTGATGTGCATGCGTGGAGCTTACAGGTTCCCATCCTGACATTTCGTATTGCTTGCGTGCAGCCCGCACTCCTTCATCGTCTCCTCCTCCCACCACCAGCGCCCTTCGCGCTCGTGCTGGCCCGGGTTTACGGGTCGGGTGCAGGGCTCGCACCCGATGGAGACGAAGCCGCGCTCATGCAAGGGGTTGTAGGGGACATCGTTGACACGGATGTACGTCCACACCTGCTTCGAGGTCCAGTGCGCGATCGGGTTGAACTTTACCAGCGGGCGCTCGGCTGAGCCGAAGGACGAATCGAGCTGAATGACCGGTACTTCAGCCCGCGTACCGGGGCTCTGATCCTGGCGCTGGCCGGTGACCCAAGCCTTCAATGGTTTCAGTGCCCGCACCAAGGGCTCCACCTTGCGAATTCCACAGCATTCCTTGTGACCGTCCTTGTAGAACGAATACAATCCCTTCTCACGGACCAGCTTCTGCACCGCTTCGGGCTGCGGGAAGAACGTCTCCACCGGCAACCCATAATGGCGGCGTACGGTCTCGATGAATTGGTATGTTTCGGGATGCAGACGCCCAGTATCGAGCGAAAACACCGTGAACTTGCCACCGAGCTTGCCGGCCATGTCGATCAGGACGACATCCTCGGCCCCGCTGAATGAGATCGCAACATCCGGTCCAAATTCCCGGATCGCCAATGCAAGAATATCGCTTGGGTCACGCGTGGCATATTCTGCGGCCAGGGCCGCAATGGTCTTTCCATCAACTACCATAGTTCCCCCGTCGTATAGGATTACCGCAACTGCTGCGGCTTGGATGCTGTTTATGTACCGCCCCTTGCCGCAACTCGCAAGTCCGCGCACTGCCGCCCCTTGACGCTGCCGGCGTGGTTCCCTCGTTCCGGCCCGTGTGTTAAAGTTTATGCGTCGAGTCGAACCGTACGTCGGAGAGGAGCAATCAACATGGCCGGCGACCGCAGCGCAACCGAGAAGATCCTTAACGTGCTGCGACCGTATGCGTCGAACTGGAGTGGTACGCTCGGGCGTGGCGATCTGGTCATCCCACAGCGCGAGATACCGCGCCTGATCCACGAGATCTTGGACGTGCTGGGTGAGGCGCGCGAGCGCGGCGGCGAGGCCAGCGAATTGGAGGTCTTCCAGCTGCTCAACGACAGCCGCCGCTTGCCTTCTGTCCAGGAGCAGGCGCAACGCCTCCGCACTGCGTTTCTCATCTTGAAAAAATAGCACGTGCGCCTTCGGGTCCGAACCCTCGCGTCCGGATGGCGCTGACTGCTTGCCTTTCGTCGGCGGTGGCAGATAGGTTCGCCGGCATCGAGGACTGTTACTATCTATGAAATTCAACGTCGCCGAAATCAACGAAGCCATCGCCGCCGCCATCCCCGACCGTGAATGTATTGTGTATCGCGACCGTCGTCTGACGTGGAGGGATTTCAGCACCCGCACGCGTCAGCTGGCGAACGTTCTGATCCGCCACGGCCTGGGAGCGCATCAGGAACGCGGCGCTTTGCGGAACTTCGAGTCGGGCCAGGACCACCTGGGGCTCTATCTCTACAACGGGAACGAGTACCTCGAAGGCATGGTGGGCGCGTATAAGGCGCGTGTCGCCCCCTTCAACGTCAATTACCGCTACATCGAGAACGAGCTGGTCTATCTGCTCAACGACGCCGACTGCCACGCGTTGATCTACCACGCCGCCTTCGCTCCCATGGTGGCGAAGATCCGCGGCGAACTGCCGCACCTGCGCCTCCTGTTGCAGGTTGCGGATGAATCAGGCAACGCGCTGCTTCCCGGCGCCATCGACTATGAAGAAGCCCTGCGGCAGTCGTCGGCAGAGCGGCCACAACTCGAGTGGTCGCCCGACGATCTCTACATCCTCTACACCGGCGGCACCACCGGTTTCCCCAAAGGCGTACTCTGGCGCCAAGAAGACATTTTCTTCGGGGCACTCGGCGGGCATCCACCGGGGGCGCCGAAGCATGAATCGATCGAGTCGGTTGTCGGCGCCGCACAGACGGGAGGGATCCGCTCCCTGCCGGCGCCCCCGTTCATGCATGGGGCATCACATTGGATGGCATTCAACTGTTTTCATCAGGGCGGGACCGTGGTCATCCAGAATCATCCTTCGCGCCTCGACCCCGATGACATCTGGTCGACGATCGAACGAGAGAAGGCCGTCCTCATGACCATAGTGGGCGACGCCTTCGGACGGCCCTTGCTCGATCAGCTCGACAAGAAGCGCTACGACCTTGGGCACTTCAACGTCCTGTTGTCCGGAGGCGCGATCCTGACGCCGGCCCTCAAGGATGCGTTCCTGCAGAAGCTTCCGCAGCTCATGATCGTTGATGGGTTCGGCGCCTCGGAAACCGGCGGGCATGGCACCCAGGTCAGTCTGGCGGGCGTGAAGGCCACCACGGGCACGTTCCAAATGAACGAGGAGACCACCGTCCTGAAGGAGAATCTGAGTGGGCCGGTAGTGCCCGGCAGCGAGGAAACCGGCTGGCTGGCCCGCGCGGGACACGTCCCCCTCGGGTACTTCAAGGATGCCGAGAAGACCGCGCGTACCTTCCCGGTCATCAACGGGGTCCGGTACGCTATCCCTGGCGATCATGCCAAGCTGGCGGCGGAGGGTTCCATCATCGTTCTCGGACGCGGCTCGGTGAGCATCAATTCCGGGGGCGAGAAGATCTACCCGGAGGAGGTAGAGCAGGCGCTGAAGCACCACCCGGCGGTGTACGATGCCGTCGTGGTTGGAACACCAAGCGATCGCTTTGGTCAACAGGTCACCGCCGTCGTACAGGCCCGCGCCGGCGAGGTGCCGCCCGAGACGGAGCTGATCGAGTTCTGCGCCCACCACCTAGCGCGTTACAAGCTGCCACGCGTCGTGATCTTCGTCGATGAAATGGTGCGTAGCCCGGCCGGCAAGGCGGACTATCGCTGGGTCAAGAAGACGGCGCTCGAACGGCTGGGATTGGCCGAATAGGGGAGGCGCGCTTCTGCGCCTCGCGCTACAGCTTGACGATCACGCGCTCGGCGAACTCATGAAGGCCCCGGCGCAATCCGTCCGGGTCGTAAGCGGGCGGGGCGATGGCTAGGCGCCCGACGCCCGCATCTTGAGCGCGGCGGGCCGCGTCGAGGTCAAGGGTGACGTCGAGGCCAACCGTCCCCATCGAGATCTCGATTTCCTTCGGGTCCCGCCCGATCTTGGCGCATTCGGCGCGCATGGTGGCCAACAGGGAGGCGAGCACTTGCGGATCGTCGGTCATCGGGAAGAAGCCGTCACCGTAGCGAGCGGCGCGGCGAGCGGCGCCGTCCGAATGACCGCCGATGATGATCGGTACGCCGGGTTGCTGCAGCGGCTTCGGGTTCGACTCCACCGGTCCCCATTTGTAGAACTTGCCCTCGAAGGCTTCCGGCGTGGGCTTCCACAACGAGCGGATGGCGTGGATGGACTCGTCCGTGCGCCCCGCCCGTTGGTTGAACGGAACACCGACGGCATCGAACTCCTCTTTGAGCCAACCGATGCCGATCCCAAGCATGGCCCGACCCCCGGAGAGTACGTCGAGTGTGGCCATTTCCTTGGCCACGTAAGCCGGGTGGCGCTGCGGGAGAATCACGATGGCGGTTCCCAGCCGCACTTTCTTGGTGATGGCCGCCGCGAATGCCAGAGGCAAAATCGGGTCGGCAATCGGCGAGCTCTCGGGCCCCGGTAACCGGCCGGAGGAACTGTAGGGGTAGCGCGAGTGATATCCGAGCGGGATCAGTACGTGCTCGACCGTCCAGATCGACTCGAAGCCGGCTTCCTCGGCGGTGCGGGCCAGGATTTCGAGATACTCGGGGAACGCGAAGGGCCCGGCGTTGACGAACATCACTCCGAACTTCATGCAAGCTTCCCCTCGGTCCTGTTGACGAGAATCCGCCGTCACACCTCGTCGAGGAAGGTTGCGCTGGGGGCACCTGCCAAAACCGACGCAAAGGCGGCGGCGTGTTGCTGCAGGTTCACCATGTGCGTCTGAAACGCGTTTTCGTCCTGGTAACGCTCGAAGACGATGAAGGTGAGGGGATCGTCTTTGCGTTGCAGGAACGTGTACTCCAGCGTGCCGGGCTCGCTGGACTTCACCGCCCGCACCAGTTCGCGGAACGCGGCCTTCGCCTCGTCAACTTTGCCTTCATGGACTTTCAGCTCTGCTAGTACGGTGAACATCATGGCCCTCCTGCGTACAAGGTAATCTCAAGGTGGCGCTGTATACCCGGTTGTCCAGGCCGCCGCAATTGGCGGCCGCCTCGTTCTGACGGGCTACACAGCAGCGGTGAGTTGGCGCAGGCGTGCCGACAGATCATCGACCACCGCCTGCATGAAGGCCGTGCGGTCGGCGGCGCTCCCGCAGGAGATGCCGGAGCTTCGCATCTGCTCAGCGAGATTGGTCTCGAACTGATCGAGCGCCGCGCGCACGCGCGGGCCGCGCCGCGGCCAGGCTTCAACCACGTGTGCCAGCAACTTCTTGAACTGCCACCAAAGCGAATCGTCGGATGCAGACTTCCCGCCGCGGCCGAGCACAGCCGGAATCTCCGCGTCGATGTACAAAGGAATGAAGGCCCCCACGCAGGGCGAGCCGAGGCTGGCCCAGTAGATCAGCGGCTCGTCGGCGCGGGGCGGGATGCGGGCAATCATGCTCGCGGTCGTCGTGCCGACTGGATCGGCGTGCATGCACACGCTGAAATACTGCTGATCCTCGGGCGTAAGATCGGTGGCCGGCGTCGCTTGGCCATAGTGGTCCCGCAACGCCCGTTTGAGCGTGTCCAACCCGATTCGCCCCTGCGCCTGTTCCAAGAGCGCGCAGGTGCGTTGATGCCGGCCGATTGAGATCACCTCCGGCACGCTGGTCGTGTCGCGGTAGGCTGCGGCAAAATCAAAGCGCTGATCCGAGTCTTCGCTCCACCAGCCCGCCGCGATGGCGTGCTCGATGGCCCCATCTGAGAGCGCATCCCAGTCGGCACCGATGGTCAGGTGGTTGGAAACCGTGCCGATGTTTTCAACCTGACGCAGTGCCCAATGCCGGTCCGAGGCTTCCAGAACAAATGCGGCGCTGCGGTCCGCCACGAGGAAGGAGTTGTGGTACGGCCACTCTTTGTCCTGATAGCCGGAGCCGCCTTGGCCGTATTGCTCGATCAGCGCGGTCATCACCTCCACCGCCTGCGCCGCATTCTGGCCACGTTCGAGGCCGAGCCGGACCAGATCCATACCGATGAGCCCATTTCCGCCGAGCGAGTCCTTGGTGAACACGGTGTGGTTGCCAATCGCTACACCGTATTCGTTCAGGCCGTGCTCGAAACCCCAGCACCAAAACGGCCGTGATCCGATCAGGCGGGAGGTTTCAGTGACCTGCGGGATGTCGATGTAGCTGCAGTGCAGGGGCTTGCCCGGCGCATGTGATTGCCGCGGCGCCTGGAGCAATGGCTGGCATTCTTGCGCCGGGCGGTCACTGTTCTTCGCGAACAGCACCGCGCCATCCACGGTGGCGCCGCCGAGGGCGACGAGCGAATCGCACGCGATGCGATGAGGTGCGGAGGAGGGAGCAGATGACATGGCCTTGGACATATCCGGGTGCTGGACAGAAGGCCAGAAGAGCACTAAGGAAGCACGATGCCCGACGCACGATTCTTCGCTTCTTCTCCTGAGAGTGTTGGGATCGATCCAGAGAAGTTGCATGCTGTCTTTGAGCGGGCCGAGCAGGAGGTCCGCGACGGGCTGTTGCCGTCGGTACAGATCGCGATTGCGCGCCAGGGCAAGATCGCCGGGATGCGTACTTTCGGCCGGGTCTCACATGAAGAACGGGCAGCGGCGGCGACGAATGACACACTCTACGTCGTCTTCTCGGCGACGAAGGCGCTTACCTCGGCTGCGGCGTGGTTGCTCATCGAGGAAGGCAGGCTGAGTATTGCCGAACGCGTGGCTGATATCATCCCCGAGTTCGGTAGCGGTGGGAAGGACGTCGTCACCGTGGAGCAACTGTTCACGCACACGGCGGGGTTCCCGTATGCACCCTTCAATCCGCTGGAGTGGCACGATCGAGCCAAACGGGTCGAACGTTTCGGGCGGTGGAAGCTGAACTGGGAACCCGGCACGCGCTTCGAGTACCATCCGACGTCGACCATGTGGGTGGTGGCGGAGCTGATTGAGCGGCGCTCCGGCATGGGCTTCGGCGAGTTCGTGCGTTCGCGCATCGCCACCCCCCTGGGCCTTTCGGACCTCTACGTCGGCCTGCCGCCGGCGCTTCACGGCAGGGTTGCCGATATCGTTCACGTCGGGAGCAAGCCCGCGGCGGAGGAACTGAAAGCGTTCGGATATCCCGATATGGCCGACGGGACGCTGATCGAGGACGCGCTGCTGGGCTTCAACCAGCGAGCGGTGCGGGAGGTAGGTGTCCCCGGTGGCGGTGGCATCATGACGGCGGGCGACCTTGCGCTCTTCTACCAGGCGTTGCTCGCCGAGGGGCGTGCGCCTGACGGCAGGCAGATTTGGAAGCCGGAAACGATCCGGATGGCGCGCCAGATACGGAGCGGGGAGCTGAGCGATCCCGTGTTTCACAAGAGGGCGAACCGTGGGCTGGGAATCATCGTGGCTGGCGACGAGGACAAAGTCTATCGCGGTTTCGGCCGCAGCGGCTCGGAACTCATGTTCGGGCATAATGGTGCGGGGGGACAAATCGCTTGGGCGGATCCCGAAACCGGCATCTCTATCGGCTACTGTACCAACGGGCTGGATCGCAACCCGTTCCGCCAAGCGCGACGGACCACGGCGATCTCGAGCCGAGCGGCGGTGTGCGCCTTGTGAAGCGGGTGCAACCCGCAGTCACTTCCAACCTTGAGAGGCGACGTTCTGGCTTCCGGATGCTCCGGCCATCTGGTATGTTGGCGACCAGGTAGGGGTAGCGTGGCTGTTGTAGGTCGAATCTCCGGTACGGGCGGTAACGTACCGTGTTGAGCGCCGTCACTCTGCACGAAATCGAGAAGATCTTCACGGTACTGGAGCGCCTCGGCATCTCGCGCGAAGCCGTGGTCATCCCATTGCGCCCAGCCGTTCCGGGAAGCGTGCGGCGTCTCCCCAACGGCAAGTTCGAAATCATCGTCGATGCGGCGGTAGCGCTCGACGATTGGTTGCCGACATTGGAAGAGCAGCTGAGGGCGCAACTGAAGCTGTAGGAGGATTGTTCGCATGAAGCGTTGGCAGTGGCTGGTGGGGGGGGTCGTGGTGCTGTTCAGCGTCGGACTGGCGGCGAGTCGGGTGGAAGCGCGCCGCATCGTCCGACACCAAGCGGAGGAGAAGGCAGCGCCGGCAGGGAATGTCGAACTGTACCGGTCGGCGATCTTGATGGATGCCGAAACGGGTACCGTGCTGTTCGAGAAGAACGCACACCTGGCTGGACCACCGGCGTCCATGACCAAGATGATGCTGTTGTTGCTGGTAGGCGAGCGGGTTCGCGACGGCAGCTTGCACTGGGACGACCCGATCCCCACCTCCGCCTGGGCCAGCAAGATCGGCGGCTCGCAGGTGTACTTGAAGCAGGGCGAGGTGTTCTCACTGGCGGAAATGATGCAGGCGATTACGATCCACTCGGCCAATGATGCCGCCGTCGCGGTGGCTGAGGCGGTGGCCGGCTCGAGCGAGGCGTTCGTGGAGCTGATGAACGAACGTGCCAAAGAGCTGGGGATGCATGATACCGTCTACCACAGCGTTCATGGACTGCCTCCCGGCAAGGGACAGTCGGCGGACATCAGCAGCGCCTTCGATCTCGCCACGCTGGCCCGCGCCGTCGTGACGTTCCCGGACATCATGAAATGGTCGGGGACCAAGGAGGCGCCGTTCCGGAACGGCGCCATGACGCTGACCAACACCAACCGTCTGGTACGTGAAACCGGCTGGGTGGACGGCTTGAAGACGGGCTACTATCGAGAGGCAGGTTTCAACGTCACGGCAACCGCAAAGCGTGACGGTTTGCGGCTCATTTCCGTGGTCATGGGCGCGCCACAGAAGCGCGACTGCTTCGCGCAGGCCGCGGCGCTGCTCAACAAAGGATTCGCCGACTACAAGGCCCTGGTTGCCGTCAAGAAGGGCGACACGGTTGCCAGCGACGTGGCGGTCAGCGGCGGCAAGCCGCATTTCGTGCGGGTCGTGGCGGGCAGGGACGTGGCCGTCCTGGCGAAGCGTGGTGAGAAGCGGAAGTTTTCGCTCGAGCTGTCGTTGCCGGGGGAGGTGAGTGCCCCCCTCAGCGCCAATGCGGAAGTGGGGCAAGTCGTCGTCAAAGACGGGGATGCCGTGATCGGGAAAGTGCCGGCATTGGCCGCCGATCCGGTGGAGAAGCAAAGCTCGATCTGGGACCGGCTGTTCTGATCGGCGGCAGCCGGCTTACCGTACGGCGCGACGCAAGGCCTCGATGTCGCCCGGCTGCTTCGGCACCGCGGCCGACAGAACCTCGTGGCCGTCTACTGTCACCAGCACATCGTCCTCGATACGAACCCCGATGCCCACGTAGCGCGGGTCAATATCGGTGCGACCCGGGGGAATGTAGATGCCTGGTTCGACCGTCAGGACCATGCCGGGCTCGAGCCGGCGCGAACTACCCTCCGCCTTGTACTTGCCCACGTCGTGCACGTCCAGACCCAACCAATGGCTGGTACGATGCATGTAAAACGGCCGGTATTGCTCCTTGCCGATGATCTCCTGTCGATCGCCGGTAAGCAGTCCGAGGTCGCGAAACCCATCGACCAAGACCTCGACGGCTCGCTTGTGCACATCCTCGTAACAGGCGTCGGGACGGACCGCGTCAATGGCGGCGAGCTGCGCCCGCAGCGCGATGTCATAAATCGCGCGCTGCGCCCCGCTGAAGCGGTCGGCTAACGGAAACGTACGCGTGATGTCGGCGCAGTAACCGTCATATTCCGCACCGGCGTCGATCAACAGCAACTCTCCCGGCCGCAGCTCGCCGTCGTTCGTGATGTAATGCAGGACGGTGGCATTGGGTCCAGCCGCCACGATTGACGGATAGGCGGGAGCGGTGGCGCCCATCCGACGGAAGGTGTAGTCGAGCAACGCCTCGATCTCGTACTCGCGCAAGCCGGGGCGGGCGGTGCTCATGGCGGCCCGGTGCCCTTCGGCTGTGATCGCGATCGCCTGGCGCATGCAGGCGATCTCCTCGTCGCCTTTCACCAGGCGCATTTCGTGCAGAATCTCGCCCGGATCGACCACTGCCGCCGGACCGGTGCCGGTCCGCGGGCGCGTCAGTTGCCACTGCCGCATCCAGCCCAGCACGCGGTGATCGAAGGTGACGTCGTGGCCAAATCGGAAATACAGCTGGTCCCGCGCGCCGACATGCTCGCTGATCTTCTCGTCGAGCTTGTCGATGGTGTACGCTACCTGGGCGCCGTAGCTGCTGACCGCGCCGTCAACTCCCGCCCGCCGCCCGGTCCAGGTTTCCAGTTCAGGGTCTCGCGGCCGTACGAACAAAATGAACTCTTCTTTGGGGTGACCGGGAAGCAGAAGGCAGACCGCTTCGGGTTCAGGGAACCCGGTGAGATAGAGGAAGTCACTGTCCTGACGATAGCGGTGCTCGACGTCGTTGGAGCGCAGGGCGACAGGCGCGGCCGGAAGAAGCGCCGCCGCTGTTGGCCCGAGGCGATCCATGAACGCGCGGCGCCGCCGCTCAAACACTTCCATTGACGCGACCATCACCCACTATGGTTAGCGGTTTGTCGGCGGAGCGGCAAACCGGGTGGCACACCGCCCCGGTCAGCTATTCTCAGGGTTGAGGCGATCGAGCAGCGCCTGCACCACATCGACGGGGATGGGTAGGATGACGGTGTGATTGTTCTCGGTGCCCACTTGCGACAGGGCCTCCAGCATGCGCAGCTGGAGCGCTATAGGCTGAAGCTCCATGATCGATGCGGCTTCGCTCAGGCGCACCGCGGCTTGATACTCACCGTCGGCGTTGATGACCTTGGCGCGGCGCAGCCGCTCAGCCTCGGCTTGGCGCGCGATGACGCGTTGCATGTCGGTGGCCAGATCGATCTGCTTGACCTCGACCAAGACAACCTTCACTCCCCAAGGCTCGGTGTGCGTATCGATGATTTCCTGCAGGCGCGCGTTGAACTTGTCGCGCTCGGCGAGCAGCTCATCCAGATGGGCTTGCCCGCAAACGCTCCGTAGGGTTGTCTGGGCGATTTGCGAGGTGGCGTAAAGATAGTTCTGTATCTCGATCACGGCGCGGTTGGGGTCGGTGATGCGAAAATACAGCACCGCGTTCACTTTGATGGACACATTGTCGCGCGTGATCACGTCCTGTGATGGGACGTTGAGTGTCAGGGTGCGCAGATCGAGACGAATGAATTGTTCGATCAGCGGGATCACGAAGATGATGCCCGGCCCGCGCGATGGCGTCATCCGGCCGAGCCGGAAGACGACGGCGCGCTCGTACTCGCGCACGATCTTGAGGCCGCTGATGAGGACAACGAGCACGATGAAGCTGCCGGAGAGAAGGGGGCCGATCAGCATGTTCCAAGCCTATCAAAGTCTACGGCTCAGCCGCAATCGGTCACGCGGTCGTTCTGTGGGTCGGCTGCCGGGCTCAGGTGGCGCGAAGCAGCAGGCGATCGGCTGTCCTCAGGGCCAGCGCCGTGATGGTCAACATGGGGGAATCACCGCTGCCGCTGGAGGGTACGACGGACCCATCGGCGAAGGCGAGGTTGGGAACTTCGTGGCTGAATCCGTCGGCGTCGGCGACCGAGCGCGCCGGGTCTGAGCCCATCCGGCAAGTGCCGAGCACGTGAGCGGTGGAAAAGAGGTCGAGGGCGGAGGTTTCCTCGACGACCTCGGCCCCGGCAGCGGCTAGAACCGCCCGGGCCGTGTCACCCATCTGCTTGAGGAGACAACGCTCGTTGTCGCCAAGGTGAGAGGTGATCCGGGCCACCGCTAAACCGGCGGCATCCTTGAGCGAAGGATCCAAGTCGACCTTCGTCTGCGAATTGGGCAGCCAGTCGCCGAGTCCGAGTAGGGCAACGGCATGGCCGAACGCCGCCGCCATTTGGCGCTGATGGGCGAGACCAAAGCCCGGAACGAGGCGCTCTGCGTAGGCGGCCGGGCCTCGAAGCTCGGCGGCGCCGTGGGCCGTCGATAGCCGGAAGCCACCCACACAGCCACCGGGCCGTTTGGCTGGTACGGCAAAATCCCAGGCGGTGCCGTCAATCGACACCCCGCGATGAGAGTCGACTCGCTCGGGGAGGAGCGCGACGGCCCTCCAGAACAACGATTCGGTCAAGTTCTCTCCCACTTGCCCGGAACCGTTGCTGAGACCGTGCGGAAAGGAGCCCGATACTGAAAGCAAGAGCAGCCGCGCCGTCTCGACGGCGCCCCCTGCCAGCAGGATGAATCGCGCCGGCACCCGTTGGGTGGCTCCGCTGGCGTCGTGATAAACGACGGCTGCGGCCTTCCCGTGCGTGTAGACCTCTATCTGAACGGCTTGTGCGTTCGTCCGTAGGTCGAGCCGCCCCGTCGCCAGAGCAGCAGGCAGGAAGGTGACGTCAGCGCTTCCTTTGTCGCCGATGGGGCAGCCGTTCGTGCAGGAATTGCAGTAGTTGCAGGGAGGCCGGCCGCCGTAGCCCTCTGAGAGGATGGCCAGTGAGTTGGGAATCAGGGTGGCCCCGACTTGCGCGAAGGCAGGCGCCAGTCGGTCGCTGGCGTATGACAGCCGATGAGGCGGCAGAACAGGTGCGCGCGAACGCGGCCGCCATGGGTTGCTGGCTGGCGCAGCGACGCCGATCACCTGCTCGGCAAGGTCGTAGTACTTCTCCAACTCGGCGTAGGCGATCGGCCAGTCCAAGGCGACGCCGAAGAGCGACTGCAGGCGCAACGAGTCGGGATGGTAACGATGCGCTTCTCCTTGAAAGTGCAAGGTGCTGCCGCCGACGCCACGCACGTGCGAGTACTGCTGATACAGGCGCGTGTCACCAGGCGCATAGCGTCCCTGAGCCCGGTTCCACGACCGGTACGCGTCCCATCCTGAACCCAGGCGCTGTGCAACGCCGAAGCCGTAACGCGGGTAGCCCTGTTCATCCGTCGTGACGTCGTACGGAAACGGGCGGATCTCGAAATCGTCGAACGTTTGTGGGTAGTCGCGTGGCGGGTCATACTGCCGTCCCGCCTCCAGGAGCGTGACGCGGACGCCCTGCGTAGTGAGTCTCCAGGCCGCGGCCAACCCGCCGGCTCCCGCACCCACTATGACCACGTCGGTGTCAGGCATCGGGCTTCTGCCAATGGTTCAAATATCCTTCGGGCTGGGGCGGATGATCGAAGCGGAGCGGTTTCCACGTGGCAGGCTGGCTGTAATGCAATTGCATAGCCCGGTCACGCACCGTGCGATAGAAGAATCGCGGCAAAGTTCCGTCTGCCGCCCTGGCACATTCCTCCACCACCTCCTCGCGTTGCTGAGGTCCCAAGCCGAGGAAGCCAGTCGCGCCGCGCGTTTTCGCCTTGCTGTCGAGGAGCTGCACGCCTTCGACCAAGGCGCGCCTCGTTTGTCGTTTCGAGTCGCATTCCCGTAACAAGCGGTCGAGAAACCCGGTCTGCCGTGCTCCGCAAAACTCGCCCTCCGGGATGAGAGTGTCCAATAGCGCGGCGAGGGTTTCCACCTCGGCGGGCCTGAGGTGCCGCGGCAGGTAGACCCGCTTGAGAATCCACCCGCCCGTTGCAAGGAGGGCCAGCGCCAATCCTGCTTGCAGGAGCGAGCGTCGGGAAGACCCCTCGGGAGCCTGTTGTGACTTCAACCGCGCGCCGCGTGGCGCAACACCTCCGGAAAGAATGAGCGTGAGCGCCGCGACCAAGAGTCCTCCCAGGCATCCCGCGGCAACCAGCCCCCAAGCCAGCGGCGAATGAACCAGCGCGGCCTGTTGCGCGACCTTCGTCAGGTCGTCGCCCCTGAGACGTAGCGCCCAATCCAATCCAGCAAGGTTCGCCAGCCGCGTCAGGGGGATGGATGCCGCCTCGTAGCAGTCTCCCGTGAGGGAGGCGAGTGGCTGCAGTGCCGCGCCCAACGCCAGGCCGAACAGCCACGGCCGGTGTCTCCGAACAGCAAATCGGGCGAGCGCAGACCCGAGCGGGCACAGGACGAGGAGAGGGGCGAGAACGGTTACCAGGTACGAACAATCACCCGCGGCACGGAAGCCGGAGAGGCGGCCGGCGTATTCAGTATTGGTGCTGATCCATGGGAAGAACCTGGCGAAGAGCGCCCCGCCGTACAGCGGGCTGATTTCTAAGCGAGTGACTTCGCCTCCCGTTGCTACGCACCCCAGCACGTGCAGCATCTCGTGCAGGGGCACGAGGACCCAGAAGCCGATTATGAAGCAGAGAAGAACCTGAAAAAGACGGAGCGCCTTCCCGTCCAGAACGGACTCTAAGGCTTCAACTTGCAGCTGTAGCTTGGTGTGGGTCAGCGTTTGGCGCCACGCAGCAACGCCAGCCCTGTACCGGCCAGTGCAAGCGCCAACATGACCAACCCGCCTTCGTCCATCGCCGGGGCAGCCGTCAACGCCACCGTTCCCCCGGCGTGCGCCGCGAGTGGGAGAGTCATAAGCAAAGCCGTCGTGATGCCTGTCTTCATGAGGCCTCCGATGTACCTATTCGAAGCATTAAACAGGTGTCGTGATGGAACGCTACTTCCGGCGTAGGAGTGCGATCCCAGTACCAGCCAAGCCCATAACGAGCATGATCAATCCGGCTTCGTCCATTGCCGGAGCGGCTGCCGGAACGGGGGCCTGCACGACTACTCCAGCCCAAGTGATGCTCGCCGGCAGAAGAACGATAAGTGCAGCAATGATCAGCCTCTTCATCTCACACCTCCACCGAAGTGTAAGGCCTTTATAGGTTTTGAGATTGCGCGTCAAGTGTCACGGCAAAACCTGAGATGCCCGCCACCTTACGGACCGTGTGTCGTGCCGGCAAGGACCAGCCATTTCCCCGGTAAGCCGGTGATGCGACGGTCCACTTCGATGCTGCCGGCGCGCGCCAGATCGGCGACGGCCTGTTGCAGGTGTGATC
>DASVHW010000212.1 GCA_036382395.1 Candidatus Binatia bacterium
TCGACGTCTTGAGCGGTGGCCGCCTGGAGTTCGGCTACGGCGCCGGCTGGCACCAGGAGGAATTCGCCGGCTACGGCTACGAGTTCCCCGCGGCCGCCACCCGGATTCGGCAAATGGAAGAGGGGCTCGCCATCATCAAGCACCTGTGGTCCGAGGAGCGCGTCTCGTGGGCGGGGAAATTCTATCGAGTCACTGACGCGATTTGCGAGCCCAAACCGTTGCAGCGGCCGCACCCGCCGATCACCATCGGCGGCGGCGGGGAGAAACTTCTGCTGCGTGCGGTCGCGCGTCACGCCGACATTTGGAACTACTTTCCGGTGCCCTTGCCGGAGTACGAGCGCAAGGCGCAGGTGCTCGATCAACACTGCCGCGACTTGGGTCGCGACCCCCAGACCCTGGAGCGCTCCCTCATGACGCCGACGGTAACGGCGGAATGGGAAAAGGAGGTGCGTGACCAGTTCGAAGGGGCAAAGGCACGCGGCTATCTCTGGGCTCACTCCGGCAGTCTCGTGCAAGGCACGCCGGACATCGTCGTGCCGCGTTACCGCGACTACATCCGGCGCGGCGTGAGCTTCTTCATCATCCAGCTGCCCGACAGCCGCGATCTCAGGCAGATCGAGTTCGTCGCCAAGAACGTCATCGCCGAATTGGTGTAGTGCGGACGACCGGGACCGTCTCGAAGGACGTTCTCAGCTCTCGGCGCCCGCGCTGGCCCGGCGTTCGAGGCTGTCGACCATCGCCACTTCGAGGTGGGTATGGCTCACCTGATTGATCTGCCGTGTCGCTGATGGACTGGTCACGTTGATCTCCGTGAGGTAGCCATCGATAACATCGATGCCAGCGAGCCAAATGTGTCGCTGCAGCAAGAGCGGGCGCACGGCGGCGATGATCTCGCGCTCGCGCGCCGTCAGCGTGGTGGCTTCCACCCGCGCCCCCTGATGAATGTTCGCCAGATGATCGGGACTCTGGGGCACGCGATTGACGGCACCGATCGGCTCGCCTTCGAGCAGCAAGATGCGCTTGTCGCCAGCGGCGACCCCGGGAATGAACTTCTGCGCCATCACGTGCCGGCCGCCGTGTGCCGCCACGTAGTCCGCCATACGCTCACGGCTTCCGCGGTCGACCAACTCCACGCCACGGCCGCTGCAATCATCCAGCGGTTTCAAGACGATGCGGCCGTGCGTCGCCTGGAACGCCCGCAGGCGCTCCGGCTGGTTGCTCACGAGCGTCGGCGGCGAAAATGCCGTAAACTGCATGGGCAGGAGCTTCTCGTTCAGCAGGCGCAGGCTCACCGGGTCGTTCACCACCGGCACCTGCTCCAGCGCACGCTCGAGCACCAAGGTGGCAACGATGTACTCGAGGTCAACCGGCGGGTCCTTGCGCATGAGCACGAGGTCGAAGTCCGCGAACCGGTGATCGCTGGCGGCGGTGAGTTGGTAGAACGGCCGGCGGCCGAGATCCACGACGATGCCCTGCGCCCGCACACCGGCGCCGCTCTCGCTGAGGTAGAGATCGGGCAGCGTGGCCACCGACGCCTCATGCCCGCGGCGCGCCATCTCCTCGATGAGCAGCAGCGAAGTATCGGTGCTCAGGTTGAGCGTGTCGAGCGGGTCAATGATGAACAAGAAGTGCATGGGTTACCCCCTGGTGCGTCCCCGCGCTGCCGGCAGGTGGTGTGCTGTTGCGGCCGTGGGGCTGAACCTCATGCGCACGCCGATGCTTTCTTCCTGTCATCCCCGAGACCGAGCAGTTGGGCAACCGCAATCTTGACGAAGCGGCGATGCCGCGCCACGGCCGTTGGGCTGGACGCATCAGTCTGCAGGGCCACCTCGATCAGCGCCGTGTTGGCGAAATAGCCGAAAATCAGGTGATAGATCCCGGTGGCGAGGTAGCGCAGGTCCTCCGGCTCCCACGGCCCAGCGGCCTCCGCCAGCAAGCTCAGGCCCTCGGCGGACAGCGGGAACAGCAGCTTGGGAATGGCGTTGCGCAGGTAGCGGCTGTCATCGAATCCGCGCTGGATAAGCCGCGGCAGGTGCGGATGCTCAGCGAGGTAGTCGATCAAGCGATCGAGGCTGGCGTCCACGGATGCGCGCTCCAGGGTTCCTGTCTGACCCGCCTTGGCGCTCTCGGCCAACAGCGCCACGATGGGGTCGAGACCCCGGGCCAGAACCGCCTCGTAGAGTGCGCGCTTGTTACGGAAGTGGTGGTAGAGGCTGGCCTGATTCTTCAGGCCTACGTCGGCCGCGATCTCGCGCATCGCCACGCCGCTGAAGCCGTGCTGTGCAAAACGGCGCTCGGCGGCATCGAGGATGAGGTCGCGTGTCGACCCGGTCTCGTGAGAAGGAACCGCAGCATCGTCGTGCGTCATCGCGCCCCCGTTTTTCGCCTCAACCGCCTGGGCATAACCGCTAGCGTGGCGGGACGTTGCATCGTCCGGTCCGGGGTGCCCCCCGGCACCTCAGATGCGTTCGATAATCGTCCCCGTCCCCAGCGATCCGCCGCAGCACATCGTAATCAGCGCGGTGGTCTTGTTGCTCCGTTCCAGCTCGTGCAACGCGGTCGTGATGAGACGGCTGCCCGTCGATCCCACCGGATGACCGAGAGCGATCGCGCCACCATTCACGTTGACCTTGTCCATGTCCGGCTTGTGCACCCGCGCCCACGACAGCACCACTGCGGCAAAGGCCTCGTTGATTTCAATGAGATCGAGGTCCTTCATCGTCATGCCGGCCTGCTTGAGGACCTTCGCCGTCGCATCGACCGGCCCGTCGAGCAGGTAGTAGGGGTCCGAACCCACCAGCACCTGCGCCACGATCCGAGCCCGGGGCTTGAGGCCCAGTGCTTTGGCGCGCTCGCGTGACATCCACAGCACGGCGGCGGCGCCGTCGGAAATCTGTGACGAGTTGCCCGCCGTATGCACGCCGTTTTCGGCCATGGGCTTGAGGTTCGCCAGCCCCTCGAGGGTGGATTCACGCGGGCCTTGGTCGCGCTTCACCGTCATGCGCTCCCCGGTCGGGGTGTTGTCTTTCCCGGCGACGACCGGAGCGTCGACGGCGATCACCTCCCGATCGAACCGGCCCTCGGCCCACGCCCGCGCCGCCTTCTGCTGCGAGGCGAGGGCGAGTTCGTCGACGTCTTTGCGAGTGATGCCGCGGTTCTTAGCGATGCGTTCGGCCGCGTCGAACTGGGTAAACGGCGAGTCCCACGGCCATTCGGTAGGCTGAAAGTAGCCGGGGCCGTTGACCACGCTGGCACCGAGCCCGACGCGGCTCATCGCCTCGACGCCGCAGGCGATGCCGACGTCGATGGAGTTCATGGTGATGAGTCCGGCGATGAAGTTGTTCGCCTGCTGGGCCGAGCCGCACTGACAATCGACGGTGGTACCGGCAACGTGGTACGGCAGCCCCTCGCTCAGCCACGCCGTGCGCGTGACGTCGTTCGACTGTTCGCCAGCCTGAGTGACGCAACCACCAACGACTTGGCCCACAATACCCGGGTCGATACCAGCCCGCTTGACGACGCCGACCTGCGCCGCCGCCAGCAACCTGGCTGCGTGCAAGCCGGCCAACCAGCCGTTTCGCTTCCCGATAGGGGTACGTACCGCTTCAACGATTACTGCTTCGGCCATTTTGTTTCCTCCAATTCGTTCAAGTTTGCGATCGGTAGCGGCGCCGCATGCTGCGCCGCTATGCCTTTCCCAAAATCATCGCGCTCGTCGGCACGCCGACCCCTGAGGTCACCAGGACGTGATCGACTTTCTTTTTCGGCTGATTCACCGACGCACCCCGAATCAAGCGCACGCCTTCGTTCACGCCGTTCACCCCGTGAATGTACGCCTCGCTCAACTGTCCGCCGTGGGTGTTGCTCGGGAGCCGGCCGCCGATGTCGAGGTTGCCGGCGCGGACGAAATCTTTCGACTCACCGACCTGGCAGAAGCCAAACGACTCCAGCTGCCAGAGCACGATGGGCGTGAAGGCGTCGTAGATGACAGCGGCATCGATGTCCTTCGGCCCGAGTCCGGACTGCGCATAGACCTGCTTGGCGACCAGATCCATTTCCGGCAGGCTGGCAATGTCCGGCCGATAGAAACTCGTCATCACTTCCTGGTCCGGCGCGATGCCCTGCGATACACCGCGGATGATCGCCGCCGGCTGCTTGCAGTCGCGGGCGCGTTCGGGCGTGGTGATCACCACGGCGCAGCCACCGTCGGTCTCCTGGCAGCAGTCGAACAGGTGCAGCGGCTCGACGATCCAGCGCGACTTCTGATGCTCTTCCAACGTCAGCGGCTTGCCGTGAAAGAACGCATGGGGGTTGTTCACCGCGTACGTGCGCGTCGAGACGGCGATGCGCCCGAGGTCCTCGCTGCTCAAGCCGTACTGGTGCATGTAGCGCTGGGTGAACATGGCAACCCAGCTCGCCGGGGTGAACAGGCCATACGGCATGTACCAGCCCCAGTGAATCAGGTCTGACGTCGCCACCCCGCCGGCAACACCTTCGCTGTAGCGCTGGCCCGACCGCCCGTTGAGCGCCCGGTAGCACACCACCACGTCACAGATGCCGGTGGCGATCGCCATCGCGGCCTGATGCATCAACGACGTCGCCGCGCCGCCGCCGTGCGGAACCCGGCTAAACAGCTTGAGGTTCCCGATGCCCACCGTGCGCGCCAGTTCAATCTCGTCAGTGAAGTCGAGCGAGAACGTGGTCATGCCGTCGACATCGCTGGGCTTGAGGCCGCAGTCGTCGAGCGCGGCCTTGACCGATTCGGCCGCCAGCCGCAGATCCGACCGGCCCGAGTTCTTCGAAAAATCGGTGGCGCCAATGCCAACGATGGCCGCTTGATCCTTGATCGTCCGCATGGCTCAGGCCTCCGGGAGCGCCACACGCACCGTACCGGTGACGTGATTGCCGTAACTGTTTTTGCCCACGACTTCGACCTCCACCACCTTCTCGGCGTCGTGCTTCGCCGTGACCGTGCCGGTCATTTTCATGCTGTCACCGGCGAAGTTCGGGGCGCCGAGCTTGATGCCCACCTTCTTCAGGATCGCCTCCGGACCGGCCCAATCGGTGATGAAGCGGCCGACGAAGCCGTTGGTGCTCAGGATGTTCATGAAAATGTCCGGCACGCCGCGTTTCCGCGCCATGTGGTAGTCGTGGTGCACGTCCTGGTAATCGCGTGAGGCGATCGCCGTGGCGACGATGACCGTCGGGGTCAACTCGACAAGGAGTTCAGGAAGTTTATCGCCAACCGTCACCTGATTGTATCGCAAAGTTGTTCCTTGAGGTTGCGTCATGCCGTCCTCCGGCTCTGATTTTCGTTCAACGAGAAATCCATGGATGCCTCGGGAAAGTGTCAGGCCGCCGGCCGGAACTGCGGCAGGATCATCTCTTCGTCCACGGCAACAAAGTCGACCTTCACGGGCATCCCGATGGAAACCGTCTTGGGATCAACGTCGATGAGGTTCGCCACCAGCCGCGTCCCTTCTGCCAGTTCCACCAACGCGACCACGTGGGGGTAATCGAACGGCGGGAACGGCGGGTGATGAATCACCACGAAGCTGTACACCGTACCGCGCCCACTCGCTTTGACGGCGGTCCATTCCAGCGACTGACACGACGGGCACATCGGCCGCGGCGGATGGCGCAGCTTGCCACAGCCGGCGCAGCGTTGAATGAGCAGCTCCTTCTGCTTCACGCCGTCCCAGAAGAAGGCGTTGTCCTGGTTGACGACCGGTCGCGGCCGGCGTGGCTTGGCCGGGCCTGCCGCGGCAGGCTGCTCGGCGGCCACTTGCGCCGGACGGAACAAGAGGATGCGGAACTGCATCTTGCCGACGATCTCGCCCTTCTGATGAGCGCGGAAGGTCGTCGGAATCGAAACGAAATGGCCGGCGCCCAAGCCGGTCTGCTTCTCTTCCGACACGTCTTCGATGATCGTCGTCGCCGTCAGCAGGTCGCCGGGACGCAGATAGCGTACATACTCCTGCTCGCAGTTGGTGGCGACCACCGAGGTGAAGCCGGCTTGGCTGAGAATACCGAGCATTTGATTCAGGGTGTCCGGTTCTTTCGGCGGCGGCATGAGGCCGCGCATGGTCCACGCCTGCATCATCGTCGGCGGAGCGACGATGCCCTTGTGGATCGAGCCCGCGGCAAACTCGGGATCGGTGTACACCGGATTGGTGTCACCGATGGCATCGCACCAATGGCGAATCATGGGCTGATTCACCGGATCGCGGGCAGTAAACGGCGGCCCCGCCTCACGGCCCACGTAGGCCCGCAGCCGTTGCAAGAACGCCGCCTTGTCGGTCTGTGGCTTTGCAGTCTCGGTCTGACTCACGGTTCTTCCCTCATAGTATGATCCGGGCGCAGTAGTCCCGCGGTTGATCGCGGAATGCCCGTTGCTCGGGGGCATAATCAATGTGCATACGGCCCTCTTAGAAGCGGGGCACCAATAACATGGAATGCCACGCGTCGCTAATAGCCAAACAAACGTTTGTTCAGTGATGACTTCGAGCGGCCCGAGAGGTGATACAAGTCAGCTCCTGGTCGCATCGGAGCAGGCTGCGTTCAGTTGCGAAGGGGTGGCGCTCTGGCACCAGCATGTTTCCCTTTGATTTTCCCAAACATTTGAGCAAGTCTTGCGGCGCGTTACGTCCTGGATGAAGCCCCCACAGGTCTCAGACGAGTTTGCACGCGAAACGGGCGACCTCACCGCACGCCGGTGTAGGATCGGACTGCTCGTCTATCTCCTCTTCGCCGCGGCCGGTGCCGTGGCAGAATGGCGGGTATATCCCCAGCGCGGGTCGCTGCTCCTGGCGACGCTCGCCGTTGAAGCCGTGGTGGTCTGCGCCGTTTTGCTGACCACGCGTAAGCCGATCACACACCCGAAAAGCGCGTGGATCGTGCTTCTCGCAAGTGTCAGCGTGTGTTCGATCTTGGCGCTCTACAATGCGGCGGTCGATGGCGACATGCTCTACGTGCTGCTCACCTACATGAGCTTCATGCTGGTCGCGGCGATGGTCATCCCCTGGGGGGCAGGGTTCCAGCTCGCAATGAACGTCGGCATCATCGCCGCCTACTCGGTGGCCCTTGCCGGCGGCGCCAGAACAGGCCCGGTACCGGCATACGATTTCCTCGCCATCGCGGCGGGCGCGGTGATCTCCACACTCGGAGCCCACTACGTCGAGGAGTACCGCCGCCGGCTCTTCGCGCAGGCCGCGGCGTTGCGCCAGGCGAACCGTAGCCTGGAGGCCGCCACGCGGGCGCGCATGGAGCTGCTCAGCGGCTTGTCGCACGACATGCGCACGCCACTTTCGGTGGTGATGGGCTACGCCGAAATCCTCGTGGATGATCCGGCATTGAGCGAAAATCTGCGCCAACCGGTGCACAGCATCGCCCGCGAAGCGAAAGAACTGCTGTACCTGGTCGACAGCGTCCTCGATTTGGCGCGACTCGAATCCGGCCGCCTGCCGTTTCATCGCTCGACCTTCCGCCTGGCGGAACTGGTCCAACCGTTGCGCGAGACGACGACAGACCTCCTGCGTGACCGCAGCGTGCACTTACGTTGGGAGATCCCGGACACGCTGACGGTCGACAGCGATGAGGGCAAGGTACGTGAAATCGTCCGCAACCTGCTGTCGAACGCCGTCAAGTATACGCTCGAAGGCGAGATCGCCATATCGGCCGCGCCCAATGACGGCGGCACCGACATTGTGGTGGCTGACACCGGCATCGGTATCGCCCCTGAGCACCTGGACCTGATCTTCGACCCCTTTCACCGGGTCGCCCCGGAGGGCGATGCACACCTGCCAGGCTCGGGCTTCGGCCTCTACATGGTGAAGCTACTGGTGGCGCTCGTGGGCGGCACCATTGACGTGCAAAGCGTGCCGAACGGCGGCAGCACGTTCCATGTCTGGTTACCGCCGCAGCCGCCGAGTTCAGTCCTGAGTGCTGGGTCCTGAGTCCGAAAACCTCGATGGACCAAGCAGCCGGCCGCATGGCCGAGGCGATGGCGAAGAAACCGCGACAGACAGGCGGTTGATTTTACAGCCTCTCAGACGAATGGGAACTCACCTGTTGATCGCAGCTGGGTGAAGGCGACTGGCTCTGGAAGACACCGTACGCTCAGCCGGTGCCGTCGGTGAACCACTCGCGCCATATCCCCGCGATCCGGGCACCGGTACAGGGACTCTACTTCGCCTCCATGAGCCAGGTGTACTCCTGGGATCGCGGCACCGACTTCGCCGTCGAGATCGGACGTAAAGTGGCGAAGATGGTAATTGAGGATCAGCGGGCGCTGATGGCGAATCGCTAACGGCGTCTATCGAACGGAGATCTGCACGAAGAAGTCGTCCGCCCGTGGCGCGAGACCGGGCAGCGCCGGATGGGGCGTGAGCGTCTCGCCGACCCGACAGCGGTGTTCGTCGGCAACCGTGATCACCACGACCTCACGCTGCTCTGGAAGGACGATCCACACGATCTGCACGCCGGCGCCGAGGTACCAGGCGGCCTTGTCGCGCAGCACCGCCTCATCCTCATCCTCCCCGGCGACTTCCACGGCGAGCACCGGCGGCACGCGACGGAACTTATGCTCGTACCGCCCGACCTCGGAGCGACGAAAGAGAGCCGCGTCCGCCCCGCGCGCCGCACCGCGCAAAATCATCCCAGCTTCGTTCGTCGACGCAACAAACTCCCGGTGCGCGCGCACCCACTGCACCAGCACGCTCACCACGTCGGCCACGGTATCTTGTTGCATGTCCCCGCACGGCGGCATGTAGAGCAGCCTCCCATTCACGTACTCCAACCGGCCTTCCACTTTCGGCCACGTCTCGCACCGCTCCGGATCGAACCCTTCGGGCGGAATGAGCTCCACAGGGAAACGGATCGCCCGGGGCACCGGGATCGTCTCTTCGTAGCGCTGGGCGATGGTCACGCACTTCTCCTTACCACCGCGGCGAGGCGCTTGCCAGCGTGTGTACCAGCAGTTGCTTGCCACGTTGCGCACGTCACGGGCGCTGAGGATCACGCGTGAGAGCCGGATGCGCCGCCGAGTGTGTCTCGTAGAGCAGGCCGCGCTTGATATCACCACGGTGGACGGGGACGGGCACAGGGCGCGACCGCTGTGGGTGCCGGAAGAAGT
>DASVHW010000213.1 GCA_036382395.1 Candidatus Binatia bacterium
GCTGGCGTTGGCCCACTCCTTGTACCAGAACCCGATCAAGGCGTACGAGCACAGGCCCACACCTTCCCAGCCGACGAACATGAGCAACAGGTTGTCGCCCAGGACCAGGGTCAGCATCGAGAAGGTGAACAGATTCAGCCACGCGAAGAAGCGCCAGTACGACTTCTCGTCGTGCATGTAGCCGATGGAGTAGATATGGATCACGCCGCCGACGCCGGTGACCACCAGAAGCATCAGGGTGGATAACGGATCGGCGAGCAGCGCGATGTCGGCATGCAAGCCACCGATGTCGAGCCAGGTCCAGAGATGATCGATCAGGAAGCGTTGCTCGGGCTCCATGCCGAGCAGTTGAACGAACACCCGCACGGAGAGCAGGAAGGCGATGACCACCGGAGCGCAGGCGATGAGGGAGATGGCGTGCTTGCCAAAACGCCGCTGGATGAGCACGCCCGGAATGCCGTTCACCACTGCGCCGAAGAGCGGCAACAGGACAATCCAACGCAGATAATCGACTGAGATCGGATGCTCCATTCGAGGACCGCCTCAACCCCGCAGTGTTTCCGTCGCCTCCACGTCGATGCTGTGGAAGTTCTGGTAGATCCCGAGCACGATGGCCAACCCGATCGCCGCCTCTGCCGCCGCCAGCATGATGACGAAGATGGCGAACACCTGGCCGTCGTACTGCCCGGAGCTGAAGCGGGAGAAGGCCAGATAGTTGATGTTGGCCGAATTCAAGATCAGCTCCACCCCGAGGAGAATGCCGATGGCGTTGCGCCGCGTCAGCACGCAGTAGAGCCCGAGGGCGAACAGGATCAAGCTCACGATGAGATAGTGCGCCAGCCCGATGCTCATTCGTCTCTCAACTCCTTGCGCGACAGCACCACCGCGCCGATCAACGCCGCCAGCAACACCATCGAGGCCAGCTCGAACGGCAGAATGTAGTCCCCCAGGAGGCCGTTGCCGATGGCGTAGGTGCTCGGCGCCGGTGTGCCGGGCGCCACGCTGTGCCAGGTGGTGTTCAGCACGGCCTTTGCCATCACGCCGGCGATGCAGGCAACGACGATCAACGCCGGCAATCGGCCCACCGAGCGATTGGAGATGCGCACGTCGGCGATGCGGTGCGTCAGCATGACGGCGAAGATCATCAACACCATGATCCCGCCGACGTAGATCAGCACCTGGATCACCGCCACGAAGTCGGCTGCCAGCAACACATAGAGCCCGGCAACTCCCATGAACGTGCCCATGAGCGAGAAGGCCGAGTAGACGATGTTGGGAGAGAACGCCACGCCGGCGGCCGAGATGATGGTGACCCCGGCGACCAGGTAGAAGACCAGATCGCCCAGGGACAGGCCGCTCATTCCGCCGCCCCTCCCGTGGAGGCCGGCGCCTTGGTTTCGGGTGCGGCGAATTCTTCGATGTAGCGCATGCCGCGATCGAGCAGCGGGAGAATCTCCGGGTCGGTTTCGCCGGTCTTCTTCATCTTATAGGCCGTCACCGGTTCCTTCACGAAGCGCCGAATCAGGCTTTCGAGCGAGTAATCGGCGCCCTCGAATTCCGGCGTGTGGTGAATCGCGCCGGTCGGGCAGGGCTCGCTGCACAAGCCGCAGTACATGCACTTGGCCATGTCGATGTCGAAGCGCTTCAGGACCATCTCGCGTGTCTGCTTGTCCTTCTCGGCGTCGATGACGATGCAGTCGATCGGGCAGGCGCGTTCACAGGCCAAACATCCGGTGCAAATCTCGAGATCGACTTCCAGGATGCCGCGATAGCGGAAGGGCAGCGTGTCCTGCACCCGCATGGGCATACGGTCCGGATACTGGATGGTGACCGGCCGCCGCACCAGGTACGAGAGGGTAACGGCCATGCCATCGAGCACGGTGACACACGTCTCCTTGATGTTGCGCAGGTAGCCGCTCTTCTTCATCTCTCCTCACGACAACGGGCTGAGATACATCTGCCCTCGTTCACGCACACGCGCGCGGCGCAGGTGGAACGCCACGCGCCGGAAGAAGTACCACACGATGGCCAGGCCGACGAGCGCCATCAGGTGCTGCGCCACGACGTTGCCGTGCGGCCAGATCACGATCCACGCGGCGGTGCCCAGGATGTTCACGAACGAGAACGGCACGAGGTACTTCCAGCAGACCGCCGTCAGCTGGTCGACACGCACGCGCGGCAGGGTCGCCCGGACCCACATCGCCACCAGCACCCAGAAGTACGACTTCACGAAAAAGGTCAGAAACTCCAGCACGGCCTGCAGGACCGCGTTGTGGGTGAGCGGCGGGATCTGCCAGCCGCCCAGGAACAGCGTCGTGACCACCGCACCGATGATGTAGAGGTTGCCCCACTCGGCCAGGAAGAACATCAGGTAGCGCACGCCGGTGTACTCGGTGACGAACCCGGCAACCAGCTCCGACTCGGCTTCCGGCAAGTCGAAGGGCGTGCGGTTTCCCTCCGCCAGCGCCGACGTGAAGAAGATGAAGAAGGCAACGAAGGTGAACGGGTTGTTGAAGACAAACCAGGTGTGCGGCGCCCAGCCCTGCTGGCTGATGATGCCTTGCATGCTCAAGGTGCCGGTGAGCAGCACGATCGGCATGATCGACAGGCCGGTCGGGATTTCGTAGCTGACGATTTGCGCCGCCGAGCGGATGCCGCCGATGAGCGACCACTTGTTGTTCGACGCCCACCCCGCCATCAAGATGCCCACGACCACCAGCGACGTCACCGCGGTCACATAGACGATGCCGACGTTCAGATCGGCGATGATCAAACGGCTCCCAAAGGGAATCACCACGAAGGTCGTCAAAAAGCCGAGCACGACGATGTACGGGGCCAGGCGGAAGAGCCGGGAGTCGGCTTGCGTGGGGATCAGGTCCTCTTTCATGAACAGCTTGATGCCGTCGGCGAGCCACTGCAGAATGCCCTGCGGCCCGACGCGGTTCGGTCCGATGCGCCCTTGCATCCGCGCCCACACGCGGCGTTCGACGAAAGTGGTGATGCCCGATACCGTGAGGACGAACACCAGGATGACGATGAGGGCGAAGACCACCATGCCGCCGGCGTACACCAGGTCGCGCGGCACGCCGGCGAAGTAGCCCTGAGCGATCAGACTATCAAGGAAGCCTTGCATCAGTCCTGAGTCCTGAGAGTCTGTGAGGAAATTGGTACGAAGGCAAATGAGATTTCGCCAGCACACTCTGTGTGAGCGGCCGAAGGTCGCCCATGGTGGTATAGGCTTCCAGCCTGTACCAGTGAAGGTGCGGCCGAACGGCCGCCGGGCTAGTACAGGCTGGAAGCCTATACCACCGGCATTGCGCCTCTTTGGCGCAACGCAAGGCGGAATCGCCGTGGTCGCGGACCACGCATTTCCTCACAGCCTCTGAGTGCTGAGTCCTGAGGGGCGGGTGCATCGTCCCGTTCTTCATTCCCCGCTCCTGGTCTCCGTTCTCAATTCCATCGCGGGAGCCCTCACCGATCCACCTCCGGCGCCACGATGTCGAGGCTGGCGATCACCGCGACCAGATCGGCGATCATGAGGCCGGGGGACAGCCGGTCGATGATACTCATGGCGGAAAACGAGCCGGTGCGGATCTTACAACGGTAGGGGAACTCACTGCCGTCGCTGACGGCGTACCAGCCCATGTCGCCGCGCGCACTCTCGACGCGGAGGTACGCGTCCCCCGCCGGCGGCTTGAACTTGCGCGGCACCTTGGCGATGACCGGACCGTCAGGCAGTTGCTTGAAGCACTGCCGCACGATGCGCACGCTCTCCTTGATCTCGCGTACGCGCAGCATGTAGCGGTCGAAGCAATCGCCGACGGTGCCCATCTCCCCCGTGCCCACCGGCACATTGAACTCCAACTCCGGATACACCGAGTACGGTTCATCGCGCCGGACGTCGTACTGCACGCCCGAGGCCCGTAGATTCGGGCCGACGAGATTGTAGTTGATGGCGGCCTCCGGCGTGACGGGCGCAATGTTTGCCAGCCGCTCGACGTAGATCTTGTTGTAACTGATGAGGTCGTTATGTTCGTCGAGGTACGGCTCCAACTGGTCGAGAAAGGCCAGGGTGTGTTCCGCGAAATTCGGCGGCAGATCCCAGGCCACGCCGCCGATGCGCATGTAGTTGTACGTCAGGCGTGCACCGCACAGCTCTTCGAGGAGGTCGTTGATCTTCTCACGCTCGCGGAAGGTGTGGAAGAACGGCGTCATGGCCCCGATGTCGAGGATCATGGTGCCGAGGTAGAGGAGGTGGCTGGAGATGCGGTTCAGCTCCGCCGCGATCACGCGGCAGTACTCGCCGCGCTTCGGTACCACGATGCCCCCCAGCTTCTCGCACACCATGCTCCAGCCCTGGTTGCAGAACATGGCGGCGACGTAATCCACCCGGTCGGTGTACGGCATGAAGCCGTGGTAGCCGACCTTCTCGGAGATCTTCTCGATCGAGCGGTGCAGATAGCCGACGTCGGGGATGGCTTCGCGCATCACCTCGCCGTCCGCTTTGATCACGAAGCGCAGCACGCCATGGGTGCTCGGATGCTGCGGCCCCATGTTGAGGGTCATCTCTTCGGTTTCCAAGCCGGTGTTGCCGACCTGTTGCACTTCGACTTCGAAACCAGAGAGGCTCATGCGCGATTCCCGTGGCTGATCAGCGGAGCTGGCTTTCACGGTGCGTGCTGATGCCGTGATACTCTTCCGGTTCGACAAAATCCTTGCGCAGCGGGTGCCCGATCCAGTCCTCCGGCATGAGGATACGGCGCAGGTCTGGATGGCCCTCGAAGGTCACGCCCAGCAGGTCGTAGATCTCCCGCTCGAGCCAATTGGCCGCCTTCCAGATACCTTCCACCGTCGGCACCACCGGGTTGTCGCGCGGCACGTCCACTTTGAGCACGATCTGGTGCCGGTGCGTATAGGAATAGAGATGATACACGACCTCGATCTGCCCCTTGGCTTTGTAGTCAACGCCAGACTGGTTGGAGAGACAGTCGAAGTGCAGATCCGGTTCGTCGTGCAGCAAGCGGCAGACATCGACGATCACCGCCGCTTCGACGGACAGAGAAGGGTTCTTCGCCTTCAGATCACAATCGCCGACACCCGCCTCAAAGCGCGCTTTGAGGCGCTCATGAATTGCTGCCGCATCCATGTTGGAAGACGACTACGCCGCCGCGACCCCACTGACCGGTTCCTTACGGACCAGCCATTTCTCCTTCATCATCTTCTCTTGCAGCTTGAGGATGCCTTCGGTCAGTGCCTCCGGGCGTGGCGGGCAGCCGGGGACGTACACGTCCACCGGGATGACCTTGTCCACGCCGTCACAGACCGAGTACGCCAGCTGGAAGAGCCCACCGCAGTTGGCGCAGCTTCCCATGGAGATGACGTAGCGCGGCTCCGGCATCTGTTCGTAGAGCAGCTTCGTCCGCAACGCCATCTTCAACGTCAGGGTACCCGCCACGATCATCAGGTCGGACTGGCGCGGTGAGGAGCGGGGGACGGCGCCAAAGCGGTCGCAATCGGCTCGCGGCGCTTGGGTCTGCATCATTTCGATGGCGCAACAGGCTAAGCCAAAAAGCATCCACCAGATCGACGACTTCCGTGTCCAGTTGAGGAACTCATCGGCCTTGGTGGTGAGCACCATCTCGGGCATCGAGTTGATCAGCGACATCGTCAGGTATTCCTTCGAGGCCTACGCGGCCTCGTTGAGCCGGTCCCGCTCCGGTTGGGTACCGGAGGTGCGTACCCGCTTGAGCCATTCGAGATCGCCCTTTACCCAGACGTACGCCACGCCGACGAACAGGATGGCGAGGAACAAGCTGATTTCAGCCAGTGCAAAGATGCCGCGGCCGTTGTTCACCCATTGTTTGAACACCGCCGCGACTGGATAGATGAAGGCGATCTCGACATCGAAGATCACGAAAATCAGTGCGATGAGATAGAAACGAATGTTGAAGTTGATCCATGCGCCACCGGTCGGCGGCTCGCCGCATTCATAGGTTGTGAGCTTCAAGGCTTCGGGATTGGCAGGGCGTACCAAGCTCGCGAGCGCCAGCAGCGCACCAACGAAGAGGAAGGTGATAACAAAGAAAACCAATACGTTGGCAAATTGGAAATACATTTCTAATAGGTCGGCTTTCTTGATTAAGCCATCCTGCTTCCGCCTAACACAAGCCCCCCCGGCGAGTCAATTCGAGGTTGCGCGCATACGATGCCGTGTTTTCCCGTAGAGAGGCGCGAGATCGAGACCATCTAACCGCGGCGTGCGCCGAAGGAGCTGGAGAACGAACACGCCCGGCTTTGCACATAAACCCCTGCCGGGCGCCCTTCGAGACGCCGCCACAAGAAGGCGGCTCCTGTGCCCATGAACACGCGCCTGCTCCGTCGCCCAGGGCGTTGCCCTGGGCTCATGGCTTGCCGCCCTTTCAGGGCTGAGACCAAAAGACTCAAAACCTCGACGGTGATGAGCCCCAACGGGGCGGCCATTCATCAGCCTGGGGCATCGCCCCGGGCGGTGGCGTCGGGCGCGATCGGGTTCATGGGCCCTTCAAACCGGCTTCCGCCGGTTCGGGCTCTCAGGCCGAGCGGTTCGGTGCTTGATTGTTGACAGCTTCTTATCCGCTCACGCTGAGGAGGCCCCGTCTCAGGAGCTGTCTCGAAGCGTGCCCGTTTGGAAGAGACTTTATGTGCAAAGCCAACACGCCCCGAACCCTCACCAAGGGGTTCTTTGAGTTTGGTAGAGGCGCTGCACCCCCCTCCTGGTCTCTGGGTCGAGTGTAGGCCAACCCAGGCCGGTCAGAGAGCCTCACATGCCACCTCCCCATTGGCACGCAACGGCTCGCCGGTTGTCGTGAAGGTGATCTCGTGTCATACGTTTTGTATGACGAAGACGATTTCGGTTCGCCTTGATGAGAAGCTCGTGGATGCGGTCGATGCGGCCGGGGAGTCCAGCCAACTCGGGCGCTCTGACGTGGTACGAGAAGCGCTGCAGCTGTGGTTGCGGCAGCGACGCATTGCCAACAAGGTGCGGCGCCATCGCGACGGATACGCACGGCAGCCCGTGAAACCGGATGAATTTCCCCCGGTGCTTGGAGCGCAGCGGTGGCCAAAGTAAGCCGCGGAGAAATCTGGCAGTTCAGCTTTCCGAGCCCGGATAAACGTCGGCCGGTCTTGGTGCTGACGCGACAGCAACTGATCCCTCATCTGCACACGGTGACGGTGGCTCCGATCACCAGCACGATTCGAGGCATTCCATCGGAGGTGGTGATCGGCCCCGAGTGTGGGTTGAGAACGACGTCCGCAATCAACCTCGATCACCTCGCGACGGTTCCGATTGCAGGCCTGCGCAGCTTCGTCGGAACGGTCTCGGTGAACGTGTTTGAGGAGGAGATCCGCGCCGCCCTCCTGTTTGCCCTCGGCTTTTTTGATGATACCGGCCCCTGAACAGGGGCGGGCCATCGCGGTGGGCTGTGAGAGATAGGGCGGTAGCCGCTCCGGCTTCGCGCTCGGTGCGAAGACCGCGATCTCGCAACGGATCAGCTCAGCTCCACTTTGCACGCACGAGCCTCGACGCCCCCTCGGGGGCGCCAGCCCGCAGCTGTGTGCGGCGTCGCGTGACTCGCTGCAAGCTTGGCGGCGCGATGGTCTCTGGACGGATGGCTTGCCGATTGGCTCGTGAGTCGGTTTGAAGTAGTCTCGCGTATATGGCTCAGACATTGCCCGTCCCACCACC
>DASVHW010000214.1 GCA_036382395.1 Candidatus Binatia bacterium
CGGCATCGTCAAGGCGGCCGTCGAAGAAGACGTCGACGTCATCGGCCTGAGTTGCCACTCATGGGAGTACTTGGAGTACGTCGACGAACTGATGGGACTCCTACGCGAGCGTGAGCTGGAGCTGCCCGTCGTCGTCGGCGGTTCGGTGATCACGGCGGAGGATCAACGCCTGCTGCGGGAAAAGGGCGTGGCTGCAGTCTTCGGTCCCACCGCGGGCGTCGAGGATATTCCCGAGACCATCAGACGCCTAGCCGCGCGTCACGGCTGAAGCGAGCAGGGAGCCATCGCCGAGCGCGTCCTGCGTCTCACACCCGAGTTCCGGGTCGACACGGATCTGCCGTTCAAGGACGTCCCGACCGGGCCGAAGAACCTGGGAGCCCGGAGGCTGGAGGCTAACGGTGATTGGTGCCTGCAATCGTGGCCGGCCGCCACACGTTCAGGCCCGCACGATCTGCGGCACGTAGTCGAAGTGCTGGTCCCGCGCGTGCAGGACGATGCTGTGCTGCAGCACGAGCGCCGAGATCCAGATGTCATTCGTCGGGATCGGGGTTCCCTGGAGGCGCAGCTGTCGGAACACGGCCGCGTAATGATGGGTGGTCTGGTCATCGGCGAAGAGCACGTGCACACCGTCTTTCATGAGGAAGCGCCGCAGGACGCGCTCGTTTTCCGCCGCCCGGCGCCCGAGCGCAAATCCGGCACGCAGCTCGGCCACGACGATGAACGGCAGGTACACCGTCTCGGCAGTCGCTACCAGTCGGGCGGTTGCCTCCACGCCCTTGCACAAGTCCACATACCGGTTGGTGTCGAGCGCGACTCTCATTTCCAGAGGTGCTCGTCCACTTCATCCTGCGCTGCAAGAGCTGCCTCGACCGCCGCGTCCTTCTTCCAGGTACCGACGATGTCGCTGAGATCGCGCCGCTCGATCCTGGTCTCATGGAGCCCGATCCCCTCCGCGAGCGCCTCGATCGCGACCTCATTGAGGCTGCGCCCTTTCGCACGGGCGCGCTGCCGCATCGCCTTGTCCAAGTTTGCCGGGATGCCCCGCACCGTGTATTGCATGCAGCACATGTAGGCAGTGCCTGCACGAAATGCAAGCATTGCGGCTGGAGTCGGCCGCAATTCACCTTCGTCTGCGGGGTCGGATGATCCTGTGGCGAGTCGCGATAGGGAATGACACGGAACACCAGTGGCTCACACTCCGAGGTGGGACCTGCTTTGCCCACAAAATCGGGCGAGTCCCCACTCGTCATTCCCGCGAAGGCGGGAATCCATTGCGCGGGGACGCCACCACCCCACCTGGATACCCGCCTTCGCGGGTATGACGGGCTTGGACGTGTGAGTTCTCCCACCGCTCCGACTTCTTCGGCAAAGCCGGTGGAACCCTTCAGCAGACGGCCTTGGCGGCCGAGCCCTGCCGCCCGGCGGTTCCACTCGCGTCGCGTCAGCTCCGGGACGAGCCGCGCCGGCGATAACCCATCGCTTCCTTGACCCGCGTGCGGGCAAGGTCCACGGCGGCGGTTCGGGGCAACACGTGCTGGTCATGCGCCTGTTCCAGGACCGAACGCGTGTTGTCCGCGATCTTTTCCTGAATCGCTGCAAATGCCTGAGCCTGCGTGCCGCCGTGATACTCGACCGCGGCGCAGATGACCCCGCCGGCGTTGGCGATGAAGTCCGGCACCGACAGCACGCCTGCAGTGTGCAGCATCACCTCGGCTTCCGGCGTGGCAGGAATGTTTGCGCCTTGCAGGAGGAGCTTGGCGCGCAGCCGCTTGGCGTTGGTGGCATCCAGGACGTCCGGGCGGGCTGCTGGAATCCAGATCTCGCAGTCCACTGCCACGAGTTCCTCCGGGGGCGCCGGCTGCCCGCCGGGGAACTCGCGCACCGTGCGATGCCCGGCTTTGAACGCCAGCAGCGCTGGCAGATCGAGTCCCTTCGGATTGACCACGGCGCCCCCACTGTCTGCCGCTGCAACCAGCGTGGCTCCTCGCTCAGCGAGAAAGCGCGCCGCATGGCGCCCGACTGCGCCGAAGCCCTGGACGACGACGCGGGCACCCTTCAGCTGGATACCCGCGAACTCCTGTGCCACCTCGGCGCACACTGCCAAGCCGAAACCGGTGGCCCCGATCGCATCCAGTGGGATGCCCCCGAGCACGCGCGGCAGACCCACGGCGCGGCCGATCTCATCGTGCAAGTACGCCATGCAGGTTTCATCGAGGCCCATGTCCGGGCCCGGGATGTACTCAACCAAATTGCGGATAGCGCGCCCGAGGGCGCGCACCACCTGCTGCTTGGCGGCGCTGTCCATCTTCGGGTCGCCGATGATGCCGGCTTTGCCGCCCCCGTGCGGCAGGCCCGCGGCGGCGTTCTTGTAGGTCATGGCCCGAGCCAGACGAGCGACCTCTTCGACAGTGATATCCGGCGCCATGCGAATCCCGCCGATCGCCGGCCCGCACGCCACGTTGTCGACCACGACAAAGCCTTCCAGCCCCACTTCCGGTTCGCGAATCAGGACCACCTTCGCCGGACCCAACTCGTCACCGAGCTTGCGCCACTGGGATTCCATCGCCTCTTCTCCCTTCCGCCCGGCCTCCTCACCAACCGAGCGCTCTGACCTTCGAACTCACCCTGCGCCAGCAGCCTGTCGGACTTGGCACCCTGCAGCGACCCAACGGGGAGCGATCCATAGAAATGACGCCGGCCGCAGGCCCTAGCAGACGGCGTGCTCACCGCGGATCAATTCGGATTGGAAATCGGACATGCGCGCCAGTTCGGCATTCACGGTGTCGCGAACCCTTCCTTCCACGTCCGCAAGCGCCAGCCCGCCGGGCATGACCAGCTGCACAGCCGTCCACGGCTCGTTGACGGGCTCACCGATACGGGCCGTGAGATACACATACACCTCGATGACCTCCGGGCAGCGTGCATGGATCAAGCGCGCCAGCCGGTGACTCAGCACGTCGTAGATCTTGCCCACGTGGGCAACTGGATTCTTGCCTGCGGCCGCTTCGCCACCGGTTGGGCGTGAAAAGGCGATCAGCCCGTTTGCCCGGTTTCCCCTGCCCACCTGACCCGAGTCCGCGTCCTCGGCGGATGTGCCGGTCAGAGAGAGGTAGACTCCCTCCGTGCCGTGGCCAGGCCGATCCAGACAGTTCAGTCGCCAGCCGATTTCAAACGGCGCGGAGTTGAAGTGCTGGGCGAGTGCCGCGAGGATTTCGTCTTTGCGCGCGAAATAGGCGTGCTCTGATTTTGTCGCCAGGCAGAGCAGCGGCATGGCAACCGTCACCGCCAGCTGCTCGTCCTGACGCACGGCAAAGACCTTGACGTCCTGGCCCGTGTCGGGAAACCGCGCCTTGAACTCGGATGAGTTCAGCAGCTGCTCGATGGCGAGCACGATCTCCTCCGTCGGGCTGAGCGGCGCGTAGCCGGATGCGCCACACGTGTCGTTTGATACCACGGCTGCCTTGTGGCTGAAGATGCTGCGCAACTCCTCGGAACCTGGCGCCAGGGCGCTACGCATCTGCAGGTCTTGCCCAGCGCGGACGTGTGGAAGGTGGGCGCGGACCCACGCGTCCACGCTGGCCCGTGCCGTCTCCTCAACCGGCAACCTCAGTCCACTCACCTCGAACGTGGCACGGTCTCCCACAATCAACTCCATCGGCCGCACCAGCCTACCGACTCCGAATCCCTTGGTGCACTGGCCGGCCACCAAGAACGCTTTGTCGATGTTGTAGTGGCAAATCGTGCCGACGCGCTCCAGGTACATCCGGTTGAGCGCCAGCGAAATCGTTTCCACCAGGGCGTCGCAGATCGTGTCGGGATGCCCGAGGCCTTTGCGCTCAACCACTTCGATCCGCCGTCGCGCCACCGGCGTTTCCCCAAGAGTTTCGACGATGATCGTCACTGTGGGTCCTCCACTCTTGGCAAACCACGGCAACTTTCCTGCCAGGCACGCACGTCCCGCCAGCACGAGCCGATAGGATTGCCATTCTCGAACTTGGGATCATTTTCGTCGACCCTCTTGATCAAATCACTGAGTATGGCAGGGTTTGAACACTGACCTGCAAGGAGGCTCCACATGGCGATTGAAGAAGGCCAGCCCGCACCGGATTTCACCCTCGTCGACGCCACCGGCAAGAAAGTCTCTCTCAAGGACTTCGCCGGCAAGGACGTCATTCTGTACTTCTACCCCAAAGACGACACGCCCGGCTGCACGAAGGAAGCCTGTGGCTTTCGCGACAACGGGAAGGCTCTCGCCAAAGCCAATGCCGTTGTCCTCGGCGTCTCCGCTGACAGCGCGCCGTCGCACCAGAAGTTCATCGCCAAGTACAAGCTGCCGTTCCCTTTGCTCTCCGACCCGGAGCGCACGGTGATGGAGGAGTACGGCGCCTATGGCGAGAAGATGATGTACGGGAAGAAAACCACCGGGGTCATCCGCTCGACGGTGTGGATTGGTCCGGACGGTCGCGTCAAGAAGCATTGGGCGAAGGTAGCGAACGCCGAGGCGCATCCAGCCCAAGTGTTGCAAGCGCTGACCGGCGGCAAGTAGCGTCCGGTCACGCGGCGTCCGCCTCGAAGCCGTTGGCGGCGTCGGAGCGGTGCGCGCCGTTGATTCCGACGCCGTCGTGGCGTATCGGAGCGGCTGGGGCATTCGAGTCCGGGGCCGAAACGCATTTCATACGAGGAGATCGTGATGAGCAAGTTGTGTGAAGGTCGGGTCGCTATTGTCACCGGTGCCGGTCGCGGCATCGGCCGGGAGCACGCCATCATGCTGGCTGCCCATGGGGCCAAGGTGGTCGTCAACGACCTCGGCGGTGAACGCGACGGCACCGGCCGGTCAGAGGGGCCGGCAGCTGAAGTGGTGCGCCAGATCGTTGCTGCCGGCGGCGCGGCCGTCGTCAACGCCGATGACGTCAGCAATTGGGAGGGCGCCCAGCGCCTGATCCAGCAGGCCATCAGCACATTCGGGCGCTTGGACGTGGTGGTGAACAACGCCGGCATTCTGCGCGACCGCATGCTGGTCAACATGAGCGAGGCGGAATGGGATGCCGTCATCAAGGTGCACTTGAAGGGCACCTTCGGACCGGCACACTTCGCGGCGGCCTACTGGCGCGATCAAGCCAAGGCCGGCAAGGCCGTCGACGCACGCATCATCAACACGACATCCGTGTCCGGGATCTACGGCAATCCGGGACAGACCAACTATGGCGCCGCCAAGGCAGGGATCGCCGCCTTTACCATCATTGCGGCGCGGGAACTGGGACGGTACGGCATAACCGTGAACGCCGTGGCGCCCGGGGCGCTGACGCGGATGACCGAAGATATCGGTATGGGGCGCGGCACCGATGAGGAGAAAGCCACGCTGCATCCGCGCTGGATCGCCCCCATCGTTACTTGGCTGGCAAGCCCCGAATCGAAGCACATCACCGGACGGGTCTTCGAGGCCTCCGGCCAGGTGCTGGCGATTGCTGAGAGCTGGCACCGCGGCCCCGTGACCAAGCCGATCGAGGACCCCGCCACCATGGGCCCGGTGGTCGCGGAGCTGATGCGGACGGCTCGCAAGAACGCCGGCATGAACGGGCAGGATCTCGACTAGGGCCTGCGGCCAGCGTTCTTTCGGCGGGCCGCTCCCCGCCCGCACTCCAGAGGCTTCCGGCGGACGTGTTGGGTCGCTCAGGCTTCCCCCAAGTCCGACAGGCTCCTATAGGCCTGCGGCCAGCGTTCTTGATCGGGCTTCGCACCTGCCGCTTTCAGCTCTTCGCTGTTCCCTCGAGCGGCTGGTAGTACGGCTTACCCGCTTGTGCCCATTCGGAGTACATCTCGAAAAACGCGGGCCCCATCGGGTCCACGCCGCGGATCGGCATCGAGCCGCGGCGGATGGTGAAGTCGTGTGGTGCCAACTCGCCCGCCCGGACGAAGTGCCGTTCCCCCACCGCCGGTTTTCCGGCCTGGTGCAGATACCACCCCAAGGCAAACTCGGCGCGTGCCAGTTGCTCTTCAGCGGTGGGCCGCACTTGGAGCTTTCGGACTTCATCGGCAGCCAACGGCGTCTTGCCCTCCTTCACCCACGCCCGCAGGGCTGCCAGATGTGGGGCCGACGGGATGCCGTGCATGTCCTTGAACATGTCGGTGCCGAAGGCGACATCGTTGGGGCGCACGATGTGGCCCTGCTCGTCGATCCACACGACGGTGGGCACATTGACGATGCGGTACAGGTCGGCGAGCCGGTGTTCCGTATCGATCAGGCTCGGGTGTGACGGCCTGGCGGCTTCGACGAATGGACGCGCATCCTCGGCACTCTTGTCGAGGGCGACGGTGACCACGGTAAAGCCGTGATCCTTGAGCTCGGCGTACATTTCCTGCCAGACCGGCAGGTCATAGCGGCAGCCTCACCACGAGGCATAGGCGACGAGCAGGACCTTGTTTCCGCGGTACTCGGATAAGGAATGCAGCGTGCCGTTCAGGTCCGGGAGGGTGAAGTCCGGCGCCTGCAATGACGCGAGCTGTGCCGCACGCTCAGCGGCCGAGGCGCCGAGATAGGCGACGCGCTCTTCAACGTCCATCGCCAGCGGCCGAGAGAGCAAGCCGGCGAAGCCGGCAAGATCGACGCCGGTTTGAGTGACCAGATCCGCATGCCCGCGCACGGGTACGCAGCGATCATCCTTGCACAAGCCCTGCGGCTTCAGCTCCCAGCCGAGCGCCTCGCGCAACGCCGCCGGTGAGAGGTGGACGCCGTTGTCGCTGATCGTGGCCGCAACCGTGCACACCTTCCCCTCATCGAGGAGAGTAAATTCTCGTGTATTCATGGTGGGAACGATTGGGCTCTGGCGCCCGAGGTATGTCAATACTCCTGCCCCGGCGCCTCACATTGACCGAGTCCGAGAATATTCGTGTGTAGACCCTGCCCGGCACGACATCCGAAGCAGCTTCACGCGTGCGCGCCGGCGAGGTGGTAGAGCATCCAATACACGATGACGCCGGTGA
>DASVHW010000215.1 GCA_036382395.1 Candidatus Binatia bacterium
AAGTCGCCCGACCGGCTGAAAGCAAAGGATCAGCGACCAGGGGTTCGTGCTGGGCAAGGATTGAAACCCCGCACTGAGCCCTGACCATGGTTCAGTTCTCCAGCACGTCTAGCGCACGCCCCGCAGCCAGTGTTCTCGGGAGAGCCTCCAAGATACCCACCAGCAGCGCCAGGCTCGCCACCAGGTCGACAAGACTGACCGTCGCTTGACTGGCCGGCAATAACACCAAGAGCTCGTACAGGTCGTTCGCCACCTTGAGGGCCAACAAGATGATGGCGGCATACACCGCGCTCCGGTTCGCGGCCGGGTCACCGGCGGCGCGCCAGAACACGTAGGCCAGCACCAGATTGGCGATGCCAAGGCCATTTGCAAGTGCACGGACCAGCGGCGACAGCTGTTCCGCCGTGATCACCTGGTCCTTGAACAGCAGCAGCAAAACAGCCCAGCCGAGGCCAAGAATCCCGGTGATGCGCAGCAAAGGGCTCACCGTACGGCCTCGCCGATGCCGGAGATGGCTTGTCGGAAGATGATGTCGCGGCGGTTATGCTGCATTTGTTTCTCCATCTCCGCGCTTGGATAAAGGAGCACTTGCAAACTTGCAAGCCGCCGGCATGACCTTCCAGACGATGAATTTTCCCGCGACGGTTGCGTCTTCCGCCAAGGGGAGCGGATTGGTAAGGTGAAAGGCATGAGACCTATGGTCACCGGGCGCCTGCGGAAAACAACTGAGAGTGGGATATGAAATCGTGGTGGCGTGTGACGACCGTCGTAGCTGCCGTCGCGGCCGGCGTCATGACGCTGTTCCTTTTTGTCCGCTCCGAGCCGCAGCGCAGCGAAACACCGGCCACGCACGAACCGACGAAGCCGAATGACCGCGTCCGGGCGCGTTTAGAGCAGCTGCGCGCCGAGCATGCTGACTGGCGCGACAGAGGCGACATTCGTGTCCAGCCACCACGAGTTCAAGAACGCCGCCGTCCACAGGGCGCGGGGGCTGACACGGCACCCGATTCTGATTCCGGTGAGGCATCCGACACCTCCTTCGACGAGGATGTGGATGACCTTCCGGCGATGACAAAGATCGCCCTGGAAGATCCCGACCCTGACCGCCGTATGACCGCGATAACCCTGTTGGGCACATCCGAAAATCCTGAAGCCATTCCCGTGCTCGCAAAGGCTCTCTCTGACCAGGACGAAGAGGTGCGGATGGCCGCCCTGCAGGCGCTCTCCGATTTCACCGACGAACCGCCGGTCGAGGCAATCCAGAGCGCCCTCAGCGATCCTGCGGCGGACATCCGGTTCGAGGCACTCACCATCCTGGCGGATGTGGGCAGCGAACCAGCTCGGATTGCTATCGAAAAGGCCCTCAACGACACAGACCCGGATGTCCGCAATTTGGCCGAAGGAATCCTGGATCTCGAGAGTCTCTACGAGCCCGATCCCGCGGCAACCGCGGGGCCGGGTCAGCCGCAACAGCCCGCTGAACAACCCGCCAGTGGAGGCAGACCTTGACGGCGGCGCCGCCTCAAGCTGACGCTGATGCTGGTGGCAGGCAGCCCTGCATCAACCCCAGGCTACGGAAGGCCGGCCGACAACATGCTGGTGGCCGCCACGCCTGTCGGGCTCAGGATTGGAATCACCGCCACCAACTGTCCCTTCTCCTCCACGATGACCTCGCCAATGGCTTGATGGCGCTTCAGTGGCGCGCGGACAGTCACCGGCAGTTGATAGCGGAGTTGAAGGTCGCGTTCGTCATCGCGCCGACGCAGCAGAGACAAGGTCTGGCCGGCAACCGGCGTCACCTGGGAGACGGCGCCGTTCAGAACGCGGACCGGTAAATTGACGGGTTCGCCCTTGCGAATGATCTCAATGCGCTCGTAATGCGCAAAGCCCCACTCCAACAGTTCGGCGGCCGTGCTGTAGCGGGTCGACGTGTCCGCCGCGTCAAGCACCACTGCCACCAACTGCAACTCCCCCCGCCGCGCGCTCGCAATCACACTGAAACTGCCTCCCTGGCGCACCCGGACCGAGGAGGTCTGCAGTCCGTCGACTCCCGGCACGGCGCCGAGAAGCTGATTGGTGTTGCGCAGCAAGACCGATCCTTGATCAAAAGGCACACCGCTCAACGATGCCCATTCGAGTACGGCGGGGTGGCGCACCAGGGCTTGGGCCAAGCGGGCAAGGTCGTGCGCCGTCGTGCTCTCGGGCGCGGCCGCCGCCAACGGGCTCACCGTGCCGATGCTGGAATAACGCGTGGCGGCCATCCCCAGACGTTGCGCCCGGGCGTTCATTAGATCCACGCAGGCGGGCACAGACCCGGCAATGGCCTCGGCCACCGCGACGGCGGCGTCGTTAGCGGAGGCAATGGTGACCGCTTTCAACAGATCACTGAGGAGGTACGTCTTACCCGGGCGAAAGGGGACGCCAGCGTTGCTAGCGGCAGCGCCGCTCACAGTGACGGGCACGTCCAACGGCAGCACCCCCAGGGCCGACTGCTCCAAGCTCAACAGCAACAGCATCAGTTGGCTGAGCGAGCCCAGGGGGCGCGGCGCGTCAGCGTCTTGCTCCCGCAAAGACCGTCCGCTACCGGCGTCGATGAGGATCGTCGCGGGCAGCCGTTCCGACTTGCCGGCCAGGGCAGCCGGAGACGCAACCAGGCTCAGAGTCAGCAGCAACACCCTTCCCCACCAGCGCATCTCACGCTCCTCGATCAGCGGAGACATCTAACACACTCCGGCTGCCTTGTCAGGAATTTGCCAGGGCGGCGCGCCGTCCGTCCGTTTCCTCGCCGTCGTCAACCGTGTGCGTGTCGAGCCCGGCATATCGCTTTCCTAACCACGGTCAAAGCGCGCGAATGGGCAAGACGATCATCTGCAGGCCGGCAAACTGCAAGCGCCGCTGCAACGTCGCCGCCGCTTGGTTGTGCAGCAAGCGGGTCAGTAACGTTTCTTCGGCGAACACCAGCTTGCCAGCGAAGAACACGGCCCGCGGGAACTCCTTCGCCACCTGTTGAGACACCTGCAGCAAGGACTCGATCGTTTCGGTACCCAACATATAGCGGTAGTCCGCCCACATCCCCTGCCCGTTCACGAAATTGACGTATCGCTGCAGGAACTCATCAGACGACTGCTTCAGGTGTTCTATCTCCGCCACGCCCTTGAAGCGGCTGGAATCAATTACCCCCACGGTCACAAACAGAAACTGCTTGATGTGGTCACCGAACAGCCGCGGAATGGCCAGAAACGAGTGGATGCCCATGCCGTTGTAATCGGTGACCAGCAGTACGCCGGTGGGGGCGTTGCGGTCGTAAGCGGGGACCGGCCGCGCTCCCGGAGCGACCGGAACGGCCGTCAGGATCGCGTTCAGTCGATCCAGGTACTGATTGGTCTTTTCATAGTGGCTGCGGATCCACACACAGGTGGCGATCAGGGCGGACGTGATGACCACCGTCACCCAGCCGCCCTCGCGAAACTTGAGCGATACGGTCACCACCAGGATGGCGCTGGTCAGGCTCAAGCCGAGGCCGTTGATCGCCAGCCGCCGTTGCCAGCGTCGCTCCGTGTGACGGCACTGCCACCAATGAATGCACATGCCGAGCTGCGACAGCGTGAAGGTCGCGAAGACGTTGATGCTGTATAGAACGATCAGTAGTTGAACCCTGCCCTTGGTGTAGAAGAGAATCGCCAAGGCGAAGGCGCCCATCAGCACCGTGCCGTTCTTCGTCACCAGGCGATCACTCAACTGGTAGAAGCGGTGCGGCACCCAGGAATCGACTGCCATACTCGCGAGAACGCGCGGACCGTCGAGAAACCCGGTCTGCGCCGCAACAAACAGCAGGGCGCCTTCGAAAAGCAGGGTGCCCAGCAGGAATGCGTTCCCGACCGGCAGGCTGCCGAGGTGCCAGCCGCCCACCAGCTGCCCGATGAGGACGGCGTTGAGAGTCCGTCCCGGTTGATGCTGCACGCCCACCAGCAAGTAGGTGAACAGGATGCCGCCGGCGGTGAAGGCGAGCGACGTCGCCATGTACAGCATGGTCTTCTTGCCCGTGTGCACCTTCGGCTCGCGCAGAATCGGCAAGCCGTTGCTGACGGCTTCGATACCGGTATAGGTGCCGGCGCCCATGCTGTAGGCATGGAGAAACAACATGAGCATGACCCAAAAGCCCTGCTCGCGTACGCCACGGGCGCTTTCCACTACGGCGTTTGCCGCAATCGCCGGAACGGCACCAGCATGGATCCATACCGCATACACGATGAAGATCGCGTGGGTGATGATGAACCCGATGAAGACCGGGAGGAGCAGCGTCACCGACTCCTTCACCCCGCGCAGATTGATCAGAATCAGGAGTCCGATCACGATCGCCTCGGTGAGCAGCTTCATCTGCTGGAACCGCAGGGGAAGGAAGCTGAAAATGGCGTCCGCACCACTGGCGACGGAAATGGCGATAGTGAGCACGTAGTCCACCACCAAGGCCGATCCGGACACGACGCCGGCGTGGGACCCGAGGAGCTTGCTGGCAACCAAGTATCCTCCGCCGCCGGAGGGGAAGAGTTCGATGATCTGGGAGTAACTGGCGGAGATGATAAAGACGGTGAGCGCCGTAGCCAAGGCCAGAAACGGCGCCAGGAACTGATCCTGGCCGAGCGCCAGGAAGGCTTCTTCCGGACCATAGCAGGCGGAGCTGAGCCCGTCGGCGCCCAGACCGACCCACGCCAGAAATGCAATCAACGATACTTGGTGGAAGATGTGGGGGTCGAGCGGATCCTTCGGCGCGCCCAACAGCACACGAAACAGGCTACGACGCCTCCCCCGCTTCTCCAGCTCGGTTTCTTCGTGTGTAGGTGCGGCCTGTGCGGGCGGCCTCAGCTCTCGCTCGTTATCAGATGCTCGTTCGAGCATAACAATCTGGGCCGCTTCCGTTCGTCGGTACCACGCCCCTGCGCGTTGGGGCACCGGCTACCACAGCCCCGGTCGTATCACAACCGAGCTCCCGCCCCGGTAGCGGGGTCGTTTGATTTCAAGCGGCGTTGATCCCGTCGGGCGCAGTCTGGCCTGGTGTGCGTCAAATCTGTGGGTTCGCAGAACGCGCTTGGCTATCGCCCAAAGTAGCTCGGTGCCGCAGGGTTCGTTGTGGTTGGTACGCCGAAGGCGTATGCAGAACGCCTAGCACCCACGCTATCGAGATCGCCTGAAACCTGCAGTAGGAGCGACTGGTAGAACCCTTCTCGCGACCGCGAGTTTCGAGATTTCCCACATTCATGACGCACACCCAGGGTGACATATCGAGTTCTGCGGCAACGGCATTTGCGATCCTGGTGAGACCTGGGAGAATTGTTGGATCGACTGCGGCGACTAACGTTTGATCAGCCTCGTTGACCGCCGCATCGGTTGCGGGCTACCCGCATCGGTGGGCTGACACGTGGCCACTCAGGGGCTCTCGGGAAGCCGTCGCTTCTTTCCGCAGAGCGCCTGTGCGGCTACGTGCCCTGCCACGCAACCGTTGGCCCATGCCGTCTTCATCGTGGCCCGATCACATGATCAACATTTCCTTTCCTGAGTCCTTGACGAACGGCCGCGTTTCCGGGAGACGTGACCGCCGGATGAGGGGAAACTATGTTCGTCGATGAAACTGCGGAACAGAAGGCCCTGCGAGTCGAGCTGCGCGCGTACTTTGCCAAGCTGATCACGCCGGAAGTGCTCGCCGCCACCCGGGACGTCGAGAGCGGCGCGATGTACCACCGGCTCATTCGC
>DASVHW010000216.1 GCA_036382395.1 Candidatus Binatia bacterium
TTCTTTGCAGCCTGCGGCCGAGATGGCTGTTGATCTTTTCGACAACTGGTTTGATCCGATTGAGACCGAAGTGCGGGCTCGAGCGCGTGAGTTCATCGAAGAGCTGATCCGCGGCGAGCTCGACGCTGTGCTGGCACGCCCACGTTATGGGCGAAGTCAGATGGCCGGCAGTGAAGGAAGAGCGGGCGTTGCGGGCCACCGCCACGGCAGCCGGACGCGGTCGCTGACAGGCACGTTCGGCCCGATCGAGATCGCGGTGCCGCGCGCCCGACTGAACACCGCTGAGGGCAAGACGGCGGAATGGAAGAGCAAGGCGCTGCGGGCGTATCAGCGCCGCACGCTGGCCGCCGACGCGCTGATCGCGAGCACCTATCTGGCCGGTACCAACACGCGCCGGGTGCGCCGAGCGCTCGCCGCCTTGTTCGGCGGGGCGGTCGGCAAGGACACGGTGAGCCGGACGTGGCGAAAGGTGAAAAGCGACTGGGACGCATGGAACACCCGCTCGCTGGCCGAGGAGCCGATCGTACGGCTCATTCTCGACGGCACCGTGGTGCGCGTGCGGCTCGATCGGAAAGCCACCTCCATCTCGCTGCTCGTCGTTCTCGGCGTGCGCGCGGACGGCCAGAAGGTATTGCTCGCGATCAAGAGCATGGGCGGCGAGAGCGCCGAGGCCTGGCGCACTGTCCTCGACGACCTCATCAAGCGCGGGCTGCGGCGCCCCGAGTTCCTCATTGTCGACGGCGCAGCGGGGCTCGATAAGGCCATCGCCGCCGTCTGGGACGGAGTGCCGGTCCAACGCTGCACGGTTCATAAGCACAGGAACCTTTTCGCGCATGCCCCGGAGCGCCTGCATGATGAGATCACCGCGGATTACAACGACATGATCTACGCGACGACGTCTGAGGAGATTGAGGTTCGCCGCAAGGCCTTCATCCGCAAATGGAGGCTCAAACACCGTGCCGTCGCCGATAGTCTGGAGGAAGCTGGCGACCGACTCTTCACCTTCGCCCGTCTGCCGCCAAGCCAGTGGCGCAGCGTACGCACCACGAATGCGATCGAGCGGTTGCACGAGGAATTCAAGCGGCGGATCAAGACGCAAACCGTGCTGCCGTCGGCAGACACCGCTGCCATGCTGTTCTGGGCGTTGCTCGCCTCCGGTCAGATCAACATGCGCAAGGTTGATGGTTGGCAGACGCTCGCCACAAAGCCCATCGATCAGCCGATTGACCTTGCCGCCTGAAACGATACCTTCATGTTACCGGAGAACGCGCCACACCGAATTCCAACCACATTCAAGACGGCATCCACTGGCGCGTCGGTTGGCCGTGATCATGCACCGGATATGGGTTGACGGCACTGAGTTCCAGTGGACCCGGGAGGCCGCAGTGGCATGAGAACCACTTAGAATCAAACGCGATAGGAGAAAGCCCGAGATCCACCGAGCGGTGGAATGATGTCCCTCGCGGGACGATGGATGAGGTGAGTTCGTGAGTCCGCTTGAACCTGCTGTCAGTCTGACGGCAAGGCCGACCAAAAGATTGTTCCACCTTGTCTTCGAATCCCATACTGGAAGGGCCCTGGCGCCGAGTCCGAAGAGAAGCACGAGCCCGTGAGCGACATCGACACTGCAGTGGTGAATAGTCTGAAAGCGCTTGACCCCGAACGGCCGATTAGAGAAGCGGACGTGCCAGCCGTGCTGACGGATGTCTGCTTTTGGGGCTCGATCCGCGAGCTTCCGCCAACT
>DASVHW010000217.1 GCA_036382395.1 Candidatus Binatia bacterium
CCTCCGCAAGCGCTTGGGGGAGTTGTTTGCGATCGACTATGACCTGCTCTTGTATGACGTGACGAGCACCTACTTCGAGGGCTTGGGGGCGCGATCGAACGGCTGCGCGGGCTGATCGACCGGAAGATCAAGGCGATGGTCACGCTCAACCGTGCGCGGGTGAACTACCTGGACAAGTTCCAGAAGCTGATCGCGGAGTACAACGCCGGCAGCAAGAACATCGAGGCCTTGTTCGAGGAGCTGGTGCGGTTCATGCAAAGCCTCAATGCGGAGGACCGGCGCGCGATGTCCGAGGGACTGTCGGAAGAGGAGCTGGCGCTCTTTGACCTGCTCACCAAGCCCGACCCGACGTTGAGCAAGAAGGAGGAGGCGAAGGTCAAGAAGGTCGCGCGCGGGCTGCTGGGGACGCTCAAGCGCGAGAAGCTGGTCTTGGCGTGGCGCCGGCGGCAGCAATCGCGGCAAGCCGTGCGCCTCTGCATCGAGGAAGTGCTCGATACCCTCCCGCGGGCCTACACGCCGGAGGTGTACCAGCGGAAGTGTGACCTGACCTATCAGCACGTGTACGACAAGTACTTCGGCGAGGGGCGGAGCGTGTACGCGGCGGCGGGCCAGGCGGCGTGACTGACACTCTTTGGCGTGCGCATTCGAGTCACCGCTGTGACTCAATCGACGAAGCTGCTATGCTTCACCTGCGTGCGGGGTTCATCGAGAATCCTTCCACGCGGCACTGCGCACGGCCCCCGCTCATTGCGGTAACTCCTTGTGCGGCGAAGGAGGAGTCCGAATGAACGTGCGCTTTGCAAACCGGAAGGAGTTACCCGCGGGCTGGCACCCTGGTGACCCTGTACCGGGAAACAGCCTGGACCTACGTACGGCGCACGAGTGCCCGTTTGGTGCGGAATGTTATTCGTGCCGGATCGGGCTCCAGTGGCACCCTGGATTTGAGACACATGTGAAACCTCCCGCGAACGGATAGCGGCAGCCAACGACGCCCGCGTCGGCCTTGGCCGTGACCCGGGTACCTGCCGCAGGCACCACCTAGCTGATTCTACCGAGTGGCCCTGGAGGGACTTGAACCCCCACCCGCGCAAGGCGGAGCAGATTTTGAGTCTGCTTGACGGCATTACGCTCGGTTGCGCTGCATTGCGCTAGAGTGCGTGATAACCGCTCCAGGAGCTGGTTTCCACGCTTTGCTCGGTTGACCTAGTGCGCTGCATGTTGCTATGAGTTGCTTACTCGTGCTTACCCGACGCTTACCCGAGATCAACGGAGGACATTCATGGCGACAGTAGCAAGCCTGGCCGCGAGGCGCGCGGCGTTGGTGGTCGAGACACCGCCACCTAGCCGCCGAAAGCTTACGAAGCGATTCGTTGAGAGTATCGCGGCGCCAGACGCCGGCGACGCAGACGTGGTGATCTGGGACAGCGAGTTGCCGGGGTTCGGACTGCGCGTGAAGCCGTCCGGCGTGCGCTCGTACATGCTCCAGTACCGCAACGCGGCCGGGCGTTCGCGCCGCGTGACGATCGGGCGCCACGGCGTGCTCACCGCCGAAGAGGCGCGACAGCACGCCCGCGGGCTTCTCGCCGATGCCAAGCGCGGAACCGACCCGGCCGCCGCACGCGAAGCTGCGCGCCGCTCCTCCACCGTCGCGCAACTGTGCCACCGTTACCTCACAGAACACGCTGAGCCGCACAAGAAGGCGTCGAGCGTCGCTGAAGATCGGCGATTGATCGACCGCCGCGTGCTCCCGGCGCTCGGGACCACCAAGGCCGACGCGGTCACGCGAGACGACGTGATGCGCCTACACCACTCGCTGCGCGCTACGCCGTATGAAGCCAACCGCAGCCTGGCGCTGCTCTCGAAACTGTTCAGTCTCGCAGAAGCGTGGCGCGTACGTCCGTTGAACTCGAATCCCTGCTCGCACGTGAAGCGCTTCGCCGAGCGCAAGCGCGAGCGGTTCTTCTCCTTGGACGAACTCGGACGCTTGGGGAAAGCACTGGCCGACGCCGAGAATGCACCGACGGAGAAACCCGGCGCCATTGCCGCGATCAAGCTGCTGGCGTTCACAGGCTGTCGACGCGGAGAGGTGCTGGCATTGCGATGGGAAGACGTCGACCTTGCGGGCGGAGTGTTGCGACTGCCCGACGCCAAGGCGGGCGCCCGCACAGTCGCGCTGGGTGCGCCGGCCGCTACCCTGCTGGCCGAGTTGCCACGCCACGGCAAGCATGTCGTTCACAGTGCATTTTCATCAGACAGGAGGCTGTCCTGCTCGGCGCTGGAAGACGCATGGGACCGCATTCGTACAAGCGCCAAGATTCCCGACGCGCGGCTACACGATCTCCGTCACACCGTCGGCACCTACGGCGGCCAGGCCGGGCTCAACGCCTTCATGATCCGCGATCTTCTCGGACACAAGACCTTGGCGATGACCGGGCGCTATGTGGAACGAGACACGAATCCTATGCGCGCCGCAGCTGACCAAGTGGCAGGGCGGATCGCCGCCGCGATGAGCAGCGACATTGACACGGAACCGCAAGGCAACAAGAGCAGCTAGGTTGCGTCGCACTGCGGCTAGGTTGACCACCAGCCAAATCCGCCAGGCACAGGCAGCTCCGGACCCTTGTGCGACAAGGGTTTCCCCTCAACAACATTCTGCGAAGGGCGCGGCACGGCGGTCGACGCCGCCACCTTGTTCCGCGATCGCGACATCGCCGAAGCCGCCGGAAGCCGTGGTGTTGCCGCTGACGGTGCTGTTGCGGATGGTGAGCGTGCCGCTGTTGTTGATGCCGCCGCCATCGCCGCGGTACCGCCTGAAACCGTCAGCCCGAGGAATTATCAATCCCGGCCGGTATTATGTCAGGCGGCGGCACAAGACGCGGAAACGACTACCACAGGCAAAACACCACGGGGAGTAGGCCGAGGCGCACTCAGCGGCGACCTATCTCCCCGTATCTGGCTTCACCGCACCCGAACAAACAGCTCTTGTGACCCGCCTATGGTCGCGAACGATGGCGCTACCATCGGGTCCCCATTTGCCTCGGGATCACCCACGTCGGGGGTGATCCCGCTGAAACAGTAGTTGCAGGAGGAAACGAAGGTCATGTATCTTTAGCTCACTTATTGCACTCGCTCGGCTTCACATTAGCCATCAACTGATTAACCTTGTCGTTCCCTGCCTCCACGATCGTTTTACGTGCCTGCTCATTGTGTTCCTGACAGGCCAGCACAGCGGTGTACTGGTCGTTACCTGGTTTCTTGCAGGTATCCATATATCGGGCGTGCGCATCCGCCTTGTCAGTCACGCAAAACTTTGCATTCTTCTCCCAATCCGCTTCCCCGAATGCGGCCGAGGCACTGACACATACGAGCGCCCCTAAGACGATCAGAATGTTTGAACGTTTCATTCAACCCTCCTCGACAGAATTTTTAACCGAATACCAGCATGACCGACCCGGCAACCCCGTTTTGCAGTGAAACGCAAGGATAAGCCGGGTTTATGACAACGCAGGAAGCTTTATTTGGGCTTCGGCGAAGTCGGTGTTGGCTTTGGCTGTGGTGGCTGTGGTTTTGGTGGCTGTGGGTCCATGGCTGTTCCTCCTTTCTCCGCTCTGCGTTGGTGAGCGGCTGCGTGCTTCAACTCAAGCGTCGATGATGCCGCCCAGATATGCTTAGGAGGCTGCTTTGACGGACACACCACGGCGATCACCGAGTACCTCGAAGTCTTCTATAACCGCTATCGGTTGCATTCGTTCTTGGCGTATCACAGCCCGGCGGACTATGAAGAGGAGGCTAGGCGAACCGCTGCTCAGGCAGCTTAACCGAGTTGTCCACG
>DASVHW010000218.1 GCA_036382395.1 Candidatus Binatia bacterium
TCCCGATTTTGTTCGCGCCGGTTTCAGTGAACCACAGATTCCCGTCCGGACCTGTGGTGATGGCGTGTGGCTGGCTGCCAGGGGTAGGAATAGAAAACTCGGTGAAGCCGCCGGTCGGCGTCACCCTCCCGACTTTGTTCGCGCCGGTTTCAGTGAACCACAGATTCCCGTCCGGACCTGCCGCGATGCCCCACGGCTGGCTGGCAGCGGTAGGGACAGGAAACTCGGTGATGGTTCGCACCTCGGCTGCAGCGGTGATTGCGACAAGCCCCGCAGCAATTGGAAATACGAGAAACCTCATTATTCTGATGCCGTCACGTCCGCGGTGCCGAACGTTGGCGATCAGCCGCGCGGCGCTCTGGCCGCGTCGGCGGGAACGGCTGAGTTAGCGCTCTCATGGGATTCTTGTACACGAATCACACGAGAGATTGCGTATGCGGGGCCACCGAAGAGGTAGTATCCCAGATCGGCGAAGGCACCCATGGTGAGCAGCCCAGGGCAAATGCCCCAAAGCGCACCTTCTGCCACTGCGTGGTCCTGCTGAATCCAGAGTGGACCCGTCGCAGCACCGATCGGAACGCCAACCACAGCCAACGCAAGACCAATTGGAACTCCCAATCCCACGCCAAGAAGAAGTCGTCCGGTTTGCGCGGCGTATCGAACCGGAGCCGGGTCATCGTCGTAGGTCCTGGCTGGCTTGCCCCCGCATGGGAGCACATTCGCAGCCGCGGATTCGGAGAGCATCAGGACGAAGAGGATAGCGATGAAACGCATGGCGCTGTCCGGGATCGTTTCTCCCTCGTGGTACGGTAGTGCGGCCACGACGTCGGTAAGGCCGCGTTCAGCAGCGAATGAGCGAAGCCGAGTTCGAAGCCCAACTAAGCCGTCGAAGCGACGGAAAGTGTTGTGGCTCGGAAGCGTGGGATCCGCGTTGCATTCAAAACGGATCTCCGCCGCGGTCGGGAAGCGACCGAGTTTTCGGACGATTCGAGCGGCGGCGTCGAGCACCGGTTCGTCAGGCAGGCGAGGGTTCATTCGCTGCGGCTCAAGGCCCGCTTCGCGAACTGCTGCGCTCCACGTAGTCCACCAACGTCCACTCCAGTCCGACTCGCGAATGCCAGTGGCGGCGAAGAACGCCGTCTTTCCCGGCGCCACGCCGCCGTTCTCGGCAGCGGTTCGGCGAATCTCACGGAGAACATCGTCCTTCGTCAACATGTCCAGCTAACGTCGTGGATCAGGCGCGGCGGGCGAACCACCACTGCGCTGCGATCGAAGCAGAGCTGACCAAGGGAGCAAGCTCCCCGCCGTCGCCTGCAGCCGAGAGTTAGGCCAGTTATCCATGCGCCTGAATCAGTGGCCGCAACTCCTCGATGGTCAGCATCTCGCTGCCGCGGTGAATCATGGTGTGGCAGTTCGGGCAAATCGGTCGCAGATCCGTGATGGGGTCAATCTCGTATTGCTCACGGATCTCGGACAGCGGCTTGAGATGGTGAACGTGAATAAAACCCTGACCGAGCTGACCATACGCCTTTTCGAAATCGAAGCCGCACGCGCAGCAACGACATCCATAATGCTCGATGCACTGGTGCCGCGCGTATGGGTTGCGCTCGTAGCTGTTCACGGAAACCTGGCGCGTGGCGCCTTCGAAGAAACGTAAGGGTGCCGTGACCTCGTCTGCCAAGGAAATCGGTTGCTGCCCGTGGGCTGTAAGAAACCCCGACCAAGCGGTCTCCAATTCCTCTGCTGCAAGAGGTGGGATCGTGATACCGGACCCTTGAGTATGCCAGGGGAACCCAACAAGGTGCTCTGTCTGCAATTGGTCAATCGTCAAGATGCCATCGCGTTCGGGATGCAACAACGTATCGAAGCGTACGCCGATGAAGAGAGCTGTATCCTGACTACTCTCTTGGTCCCAGTGGGTGTCCTCGAACGTTTCCTCGTTGACGATGCCGGTCGCGACAATGCCCCGGGGAGCAACGCCGGTTCGCAACAAGAACACGCGGTCGCCTTGCCGGATGCGTTTGGTGTTCCCGCAGCTCCAGCGGCTGTCGAAAAAACCTTTGCGACGAACATCCTCGACGTTCTGCGCGAGATCTGCCCACGGTGACTTCTTCGGGTTCCATTTGATCAGGTACGTGGACATTCGGTGCTTACCGTTGGAAGTTCAACGCGATTTAGGCACTGCGTTCTTCTCGCTCAATCTCAGCTTCCTTTTGCGCGAGCCACTCTCTGACGATACGAAGGAGGCTCAGGTAGTCATCGTGGCCAACGATGGTTCGCGAATACGAGCTCGCCCGGAACAGAGAACTGTATCGGTTGATCACCGACAAGGCCCTGTCGATGAGTTCGTCAACATCCTCCCAAGACAGCTGTGCCTGATTCGGGGCTGCGGAAGCCAACAGCGAATTCGGATCACGGTGAGCCAGGGATAAGTTGCGCAGCACCACCAATTTCTTGACAGTCGGATCGGCGGCGGCGACCGACTTCTCATCCAGACTGAGCTGGGTGGCATCAGGCCGGCGCGGGTGTTTCGCGAGACTCATTACAAACGGGTTCCCCTTCAATCGCTGGCGAAAGTTGCGCTCTTCGAACAGGTGCAGATTCTCCGCAATGAGCCGAAGCCAAGTCCGGAGGCTGAGCGAGTCATTCCGCTGATCGTAGAGCCTCGCCAACCGATAGAGAACTACGTCCGCATGGGAACGCATCGTTAGCCACCAGAACGTCGGAGTTTGTGCGAACTCGCGCCGGTGCTGCTCCGTGGCCTTCACCAGACCCTCGTACAGATGCCTGTGATGCTGGGAGTCGAGCGCGTCACTAGCTACGGCTTCAAGAAGTACCTCGAACTCCTTCGCGTCTCGAATCTTCATCGGATCACGTGTTGCCTAACACCAACGCTGAGCTACCGGCGCAGGATGCTCGCGAGTGGCAGCTAAGTTCATGCCGGTTAGCTCCAGCGTTTCGTTAGACATAACGCGATGGTCACAATCATTCACCCTGGCTCCTGCTGTTGGCAGGTGTCTGGCGCCTTGTTGCCTGTTCCTTTTGACCATGACGGTGCCGTGTAGCACCCGGGGTCGAATGGCGAGCGGCACGGGGGATATATTTCCTCGACTCCGGACACTCGCCGGTCAGGCCCTGGCCTTCGCACAGGACGATACGCAACCGAGCGATGCGCTCCGCAGTGGCGTGGTCGACGCATTGCTCATAAACTAAGGGGTCGATTGATCCACCCTCGGCAAACGCGGCCTCCCACTCGCAATCTTTGTTGATGAACTCTTGCCAGCTCTTCTGGTTGGCTTCGAGCCGTGCCCATTGCGTGGGTTCTGTCGTTGCCAGTTTCTCTTGGAACTCGCGAATGAGGCGTTCCAGTGTTTGCCGTTGCGCTCGCGTGTCTCGCCCCGCGCAGATGTTCATCTCCGTCTGAGTGATGACCTCTCTCTCCGTCCAGTTTTCACAATCAAGCGTCTTCGGGTCTATCGGATGCTGGGCGGAGAGTGGCAGCGCTGGCAGTGTTATCACCGCTGCGACAACGAACAGACGTAGCAGACCGTGGGATGACATCTTCATTCTCGCGCAGTCTAACTACTATTCGACTCCCGAATGAAATCCGCAACTCCCGCGGATCCTGCAGCATAGCGCCCCGCTGCCATGCGCCTGCCATAGGGCACAACCCGCTTGGAAGTCAAACGGTTAGGACACTGCTGCTCACCCGCTTTCTCGGCGCGCTAGGCCGCGGCAACCGCGGCCTAGCGCGCCGCGGGCGGACCAGCCCCCAGCCGGTCGGCGGGGCTCTGCACACCCCGGCCGCCGCGATTCAAGACGTGCGTGTAAACCATCGTCGTCTTCACATCCCGGTGGCCGAGTAACTCCTGTACCGTCCGAATGTCGTAGCCTGCTTCTAAAAGATGGGTTGCAAAACTATGCCTGAGAGTGTGCGGGCCGACTGGCTTGACCATCCCAGCCTGACGCGCCGCCTCGTGAATAGCCCGCTGGAGGACCGACTCGTGCAAATGATACCCGCTGCGGTGGGCCGAAGCGCGGATCGGCGCAGATGCGCGAGGCCGGAAACACCCACTGCCACCCCCACTCGCGATTCGCGCTCGGATACTTGCGCGCCAAAGCATCCGGCAGGACGACCCGGCCGTACCCGGCTGCCAGATCGGTTTGGTGCATCTTGCCGACCCGCTCCAGATGCAACCGCAGCCGCGGTATCACCGCCGACGGGAGCATCGTTACCCGATCTTTGTTCCCCTTGCCTTCCCGCACGAGAATCTCGTTGCGCGTGAAGTCGATATCCTTGACGCGCAGCCCCAGGCACTCCATCAGCCGCAGCCCCGTGCCATAGAGCAGCGTCGCCATGATCCAGTTGACTCCGCCGAGCCCGCCGAGCAGGGCCTCAACCTCCGGCCGGGTGAGCACCGTGGGGAGCCGCTCCGGCCGCCTGGCGCGGACCACATCGTCGAGCCACCCAGGATCACGCTCCAGGACATCCTTGTACAGGAACAGGATCGCCGCGAGTGCCTGGTTCTGCGTCGAGGCCGCAACGTGCCGATCGACGGCGAGCGCCGTGAGAAACTGCTCGATCTCTGGCTTGCCCATCTCCGCCGGATGCCGCTTGCGGTGAAACAGAATGAACCGCTTGACCCAGCCGACGTATGCCTCCTCCGTCCGATAACTGTAATGTCGCGTGCGAATGGCGGCGCACACTTGATCGAGGAGGCGCGGCTTGGTGGGATTGGCGGACGACATTGCCACCTGGTGACGGCGTGCCGACTCTGGCAGCGCCGATCCGCCCTTGCCCGAATCTAGCCCGATCTGGGCAGACACGAGTCGTAACGGACGAATCCGAGGATCTGTTGCGGCGATTGATTGCGACATGGCGACCTCCCTACGAATGAGGCGAAGATATAGCGAAGACGCAATTAAGTCAACATGACACGCAATGATGGACCAATGTGATGATCCAATACCCGTGATACTGCAGTCGAGATGAAGTGTGCGCGTGACGGATCTGGTCGATGCTTGGCCGGCACGCGGCAACGAATCTTTTTTTCAAAGCTTGCTTAGTGCCCTGAGTCAGAAGTTCACGGCGTAATCTTGGCGCTTGGATTCCTGTCATTCCCGCGAAGGAGACTGTCGATTTTCTCGAGACAGACCCTTCGACAAGCTCAGGGTGAGCGGAATTGTCTTTTAGATTCAATAACCCAACCGCTCGTGCTGAGCCTGTCGAAGCACTGTTCGCGCGTTTATCGACAGACTCGACGGCGGGAATCCATCTCTGTGACGGGCACTGCCCCCCGTCCATGGATGCCCGCCTTCGCGGGCATAACGCAGATTCCTTCCGAACGATCTATTCAACAAATTTACGATTCATGACACTAGAGAGGTCCGGCCGTGATCTTTTCGACCTCGATCCGGGTGCCGCGATCGTTCTGGCCCGGTGAATTGGAATTCGGCATGGCCCGCAGGTGGAAATACCCACCGGCGAGCTGGATCGGGTTGATCGGGCTGGGGATGGCCACCTGGTGGGAGCGATGGTCTGCAAACTGGAACGGCTCCCACGCATGGTAGACGATGACCTGCCCCGGCCGCACTGTGGGCGACACCTTCGCCTGAACATCAAAGGTCCCGACGTCGTTGTGCGCACGCACGCGGTCGCCGTCCTTGATCCCCCGCGCCTCGGCGTCCAGGCTGCTCAGGTACATCAGGGGCTCACCGCGCTGCAGGCGCAGCAGGCGCGGGTCCGGCCGCCACATGGTGTGGATCGACCAGCGCGTGTGTCCGCCGGTCATTTGCAGCGGATAGTCGCCGCCGATGGGCGGATTGTCCTTGTGCACCGGCAGCTCCTCGCCCAGCTCGAGGTAAAGCTCTTGATCGATGTAGAACTGTATCCGCCGAGTCATCGTGGGCCATACCATTTTCTTTTCGGTGTGCCAGGTGTTGGCCGTGATGGTCTCGTCGGGCTTGATATCGGTGGCGGTGCCGATGTTGACCATGCCCATGCCGACTCCGGTGAAGCGGGCGTACCCCTTCTCTTTGAGCTGTTCCCAACTCGTGCCCTTGAGATTACTCGCCAGCCCGACCATATCGCTCATGAATTTGTCGCTATCCTTTTCCATGTAGCGCCGGCCGAAGGTGAAGGTGTCGTAGATTGTATCCAACTTGCGCTCTTCACCGGCCCGATCGCGGAACGTCTTCTGCCCGCGCACGGCCGCTTGCTCCTGCATCGTCTTCAGGAGCAGGCAGTGCCACTCCCATTCGCTTTTGCACTCGCCCAGCGGCTCGACCGCCTTGGTCGTCGGATGGGCAAAGGGGGCGATCGGGGTTGCCCAAGTGAGATCGTCCTTCTCATAATAGCCGGCCGCCGGCAGCACGTAATCGCTCTGCAGCCCGGTAGTACTGAGGCGCCAGTCGATGGTGACGAGGAGCTTGAGCTTGGGCAGGAGATGCTTGACGAGTTGCGGGTAGCCGCGCACGCGGCGCAGAATGTTGCCGCCCTCCTCGAAGAAGATCTTCGGCTCGGTCTTCGGGGCAAGCTGCCAGCCCTTGTCGAACGCCTCCTGCACATACGCGTCGATGTCGCGTTTCAGCAAGGGGTCCCAACCGCGCGTATTGCCATACAGCTCGCGCAGGCCGCCGTGGAGGTAGAAGAACAGCACCGAGGAGACGACGCCGCCCTTGTCGTGCATCTCGCGAGCTTCCTGAAAGAGGAACATCTCATCGGTGGAGCCGTTCCACTTGGCCTTGAGGTATTTCGGCGCGTTCTGGGCCGCCATGGCGAGCATGCCGGCCTGCAACGGCAGGGCGGGGGCCAGCCCCATGGCTTCCGACGAATCGATGCTCAGGTACGGGAAGCCGTTCATGCCGCTGCCCTTCTTCCCCACGTGGCCGCACAGGGCGAGCACCAGAATCTGCACGCGCTCCATCTCGAGCCCGTGATAGAACTTCGGGAAGTTCGACTGGGTCAGAATGGTGGCGGCTTTCGCCTTGGCAATTTGGCGGGCAAGGCGGCGCAGCAGGTCTGGCGGCGTGCCGGTGATGCGCGCGGCGGCCTCCGGAGCATATTGCGTCAGGCGCTCTCGTAGCAGGCTGAACACCGGCGTGACGGTGACCTCGCCGGTCGTGGTGCGCACCTTGTACTCACCTTCCAAGGCCGGCTGCACACCTTCCAACTTGAGACTGGTCTTCGAGGCCGGCCGCACGCTCTTCGAGGTGAGATCGTACACGTAGAAGGTGTCGTCCGCCCCCTCTTTCTGGAGATCGCGTTGGCGCAGGAAGCGCCGGGTGTCCTTGCGTACCAGAAGCGGCAGGTCGGTCTGCTCGGCAATGAACGCGGCGTCGTACAGCTTCTCCTCGACAATCACATTGGCCATCGACAGGCCGAGCGCCGCGTCGGTCCCGACGTTCACCGGCACCCACAGGTCGGCGTGAATGGACGAGGCATTGCAGTCCGGCGCGATGGTGATGACGTGGGCCCCACGGTAACGGGCCTCGAGAAAGAAATGGGCGTTCGGAATCTGGGTGTAGACCGGGTTGCCGCCCCACAGCAGGATCACGTCGGAGTAGAACCAGTCGTCGGCCGAGCTGGCGAAGCCGATCTTCCCGCAGGTCACCGCCGCTCCAGGGTGGTGGTCGCCGACCTCCGCGTTCAAGTCGAGGAACGGCGTATCGAGCATGAACGCGGTGCGCATGAGTCCCACACCGTGGCAGCCGTTGGTCAAGGCCGAGCCCATATCCCAGTAAATCGCGCCGGGGCCCTGCTCGTTCATGACATCGAGCGTGGTGGCGGCGATGTCCTTGAGCGCCTCGTCCCAGCTGACCCGCTGCCACTTACCCTCGCCCCGCTGGCCAACGCGCTTGAGCGGGTACTTCAGGCGGTCGGGATCGTACATGCGGTGGCTGTAGCAGGCCCCCTTCTGGCAACCGCGCGGGTTATAGTCGGGCACGGAGGAGTTGGTCGCGGTATAGGTGGCGGCCTGCTCCTCGCGCAGGACCACACCATCCTTGACGTAGACGTTCCAGTTGCAGCCGCGCTGGTACCAGCAGTTGACGTGGTGGGTGCCTTTAACGACCTTGTCCCAGGTCCATCGCTGGCGCAAGACATCCTCCCACGTGCGGTAAGGCGGAACCGGCGGCAACGCGCCGGCCGTGGGATCCGCGGCGGGTGCGGCGGAGGCTCCGACAGAGAGGCGACCGAGCGACAGCGTCAGCGCTGCCGCACCGGTACTGCAGAGAAACTGCCTACGTGTGACGCTCATGACATCCCTTCATCGTCCCGGTGCCGGTTCCGACGCCGACGACACCACTTCCTCGTTGACCGCTGTCCGCACCCCTATGAGCCATACCGAGGCTGAACGTCAAGGTTAGCTCATAAATGCTCATAGATGCGGGCCGGGAGATATGAGATAGCAGCAGCCGAAAGCGTGATATTTCTCAGTGAGAATGCGGGCGCGGTACGAGGGTCGCGTCTGGACAATGGACTTTGACGTGCGGAAGCGGCAGACGAAGGGGGCTTGCGCTTCTCGATGAATGCCAGCTGCGCCGCCTTGATGTCCTGGCTCTCGCAGGCGGTCGCCATTAGCGCTTCGCAGTCGCGCCGCGCCTTCGCGGCGGGATGCGCTGAAAGGAGAACACAATGGCGATTCAACAAGGTGATAAATTCCGGTGTCCCGACGCGAACTGCGGTTGCGAAGTCGAAGTCACGAAGGGCTGCGCGAAACCCGGCGCGGGCGGGAACATGAAGCCGCATTGCTGCTGCGGCAAAGAAATGCAAAAAGTCTAAGCCGCGTCCGTCGTCCGCTCCGCATTGGGGCGAACGACGCTTCTTGTTCCGCTCGGTCGGTCATCGGCTACACGTGCTACCGCTCGCGGTCGAGCAGACCGCGAAGTTCCTTCTGAATCAAGGTCTGACGGTGCGGTCCTTAGGACTTCGTCGAGCCGGACGACTTCTTCGACGATGACTTCTTCGAGGGCACTTTGCCTCCCTCGCGGCGTGCTTCGGAGAGGCCGATGGCAATGGCCTGTTTCCGGCTGGTCACTTTCTTCCCCGAGCCGCTCTTTAATCTTCCCCTCTTGAGCTCGTGCATTTCCTCTTCCACTTTGTCCGACGCCTTCTTCCCATATTTCGCCATGGCAATTCCTCCTTCGGGAGTCGATTTCAGCAACCGTCGGTAATCCTCGCCACGCTACTCGCCTGCTTGACCAGTTTTTCGGCTTCCGGTCTGGTCAACAGCGTCATCGCGTCTCTTCCGAACAACTTCGACGCGACGGCGACCACGGTCGCGATGCCCGCAGCAACAGCGAGCCAGATGGCGCCTGACATCGGCATAAAACGGTCCTTGCTCACGCGGTGGAACGCAGCGTCTCCCGCATTTCCCGTTCTGCCTGTAACCAGTCCTCTACGTCGTATCCGTGTTCCCGGTCACGTGCAAGGTAGAGTTCATAGGCGCGACGGGCGCTGTCGTGCTCGGCCACGTTCGCTCGTCCGTTGGTCAGCGACTTCGCTGAGCGGTCGGCAGCCGTGGCGACTGCCTCACGTGGATAGCCGGCATTAACGCGGTATTTGTCATACGACCCAGTATCAGACCTTCCCGAACCCTCGGCCGTGCCCCCAAAACTTCAGACGGAGCCGTATATGCGGACCGTATATGCGCCGTGGATAAACGGCCAGTCAAGCGTCGGCGGTGCGCCGGTGAAGGGCACGGAGGGCCGGCGCCCCGCCGGTTCGGCCTCTCAGCGGGAACGGCGGAATCGTGGAAGAGTGATCTCCGGCGTGACGTCGTCGAAGGTGACCTCGACGGGCATGCCGATCTGCAGCTGGTCGGGGGTGCAATCCGTGACCAGGCTGAGCAGCCGCACGCCTTCGTCCATCTCGACCACGACCGGTGCGTAGGGGGTGTCGTGCTGAAAGGCCGGATGCAAGGCTCGGGCGACGACCGTCCAGGTGAACACTTTTCCGCGGCCGCTCGACTTGGCCCACTCCCATTTCCACGAGCCGCACTCGGCACACATCTCGCGTGGGACGTGTCGCCAGGTGCCGCAACCGGCGCAGCGCTGAAACCGCAACTCGTGCTGCTTGCACCAGTCGTAGAACTCTTTCGCCAAGCCTTCCGTGGCAGGCAGTGGTTTGGCGTATGCTGTCTCAGTCACGTCTGAACCTCGCGCCCCTTATTTTATCTTCTGAGGATGGCAATGCTGCCGTCGCCAAAGTCGCCCCAGCCGGTCACCACGCCGATCTCGGCATTCTTGACCTGGCGCTCGCCCGCTTCGCCGCGGAGTTGGCGCACCGCCTCCACAATGTGATTGAGGCCCAGCGTATGCGCCTCGGACAGCAGGCCGCCATGGGTATTCACAGGCAGTTCGCCACCCAACTCGATGCGTCCGCCGGCAACGAACGCCCCACCCTCGCCTCGTTTACAGAACCCCGCCTCCTCTATCTGCTGCAAGACCTCGAAGGTGAAGCAGTCATAGATCTCGGCGAAATCGACGTCGCTCGGACGGATCCCAGCCATCGCAAACGCCTTCGGGGCCGCCATGGTCAGGCCAGTCTTGAAGATGTCTTTCCGGTTGGTGATCTCGTCCGCCGGATAGGGCTGGCCGGCCGCGACACCCATAATGTAGACAGGCGTGCGCTTCAGATCACGCGCCCGCTCCACCGAAGTGACGACTACAGCGGCGGCCCCGTCGGTCTCCAGACAGCAGTCGAAGAGCCTGTACGGATCGGCGATGACCGGCGATTTCAAATAGTCATCGATCGTCAAGGGACGACCGCACATCACCGCTTGCGGGTTGAGCTGCGCGTGCTTGCGCATCGCTACCGCGATGGCGCCCAGTTGCTCTTGCTTGGTGCCGAACTCGTACATGTGACGGCGCGCCATCAAGGCGTACCATTGCGGCGGCGCGGTCAAGCCGTGGGGAAAGTAATAGTCACGGGCGATGCCTCGTCCCGGCAGCGCCGCGGTATCGGCAGTAACGACCTGACGGGTCCGGGGACCGGAATACCCGTTCCACCCACCCAAGATCAGCACATAGTTGGCGGTACCGGTGACAACCGCCATCGCCGCTGCCTGAAGCGAGGCCACCGGTGCCGCCCCGCCCATGTTGATCGTGGCCGCGTAGCGCAGGTTGTCAATGCCGAGGTTAGCCGCAAATTCTTCCGCCGTCCCCAGACCGGGAAACGGCATGAGGCCGTCGATGTGGTTGTTCCTCAGCCCGGCATTGTCAACGGCGCGCACCGCCGCCTGCAATTGCAGGCCGAGCCCGGTCATTCCGGAACCCTTGCCGCGGGTGTACGCGGTTTCTCCAATCCCAATGATGCAGGCTTGATCTTTCACCCGGTTTTCCTCGGCACATAAAACGTGAAACGTAAAACGTCAGAAGATGCACGCTCCCGTTTTACGTTTTACGTTTTTGTTCCTGTATCAGCTTCCACAGCCGATTCGGCGTCGCCGGCACCTCGTGCGCCCGCACGCCGAGCGGGAGGAGAGCGTCATTGATGGCGCACATGATGGCGGCCGGCGTGGTGTGCATGGCGCCCTCGCCTACCCCCTTGGCCCCCAGCGGCGTGAACGGCGACGGCGTCACCAGGGCCGCCTTCTCCGCCATCGGCACGTCGTAAATCGTCGGCAACAGGTAGTCCATGAACGTCGAGGTCAACAGCTGGCCGTCGTCATCGTAGACGTACTCCTCCAGCAACGCCGCCCCCACCCCTTGCGCCAGGCTGCCCTGGGTCTGGCCCTCCACCGTGGCCGGGTTGAGCCGTGTGCCGCAATCGTCGGCAATGTAGTACTTCAGGATCTCGACCTTGCCGGTCTCCGCATCCACCTCCACCATCACCACGTGGCACGCATTGGCGGCCGTCAGGTAACTCTTCGCCCGCCCCTGCTCGTCGGGCTGCGTGCGCCCCGGCGCCGTCCACACGTAGGTGGCCTCCGGACGCGGATCGATGTCCGGCGGCAGCAGATCACTGCGTGTGAGCATGACGACCGCCACCTGCGCCAGCGGCATCTCCGCCCCAGGCACGCCCTTGATCTGCAGCTTCCCGTCCATCAGCTCCATATTGGCGGGTTCGGTCTGCATCAGTCGGGCGGCAACCTTGATCAACTTGTCGCGCAGCTGGTCGGCGGCTCCCAGGATGGCGCCGGTCAGCGCCACACCTAGGCGACTGCCCCCCGGCCCAAACGCCGGCGGCGCGGAGAGCGTATCCTGTGGGACAACGACGATGTCGCTCATCTCCATGCCGAAGTAGTCCGCCAACACTTGTGAGGCGATGGTGTACTGCCCCTGGCCCTCCAGCGGAAATCCGACCCGCACGATGATCTTGCCAAAGAGGTTGATGCTCACCGTCACGCCTTCGGGCACTCCGGTCATCGGCATCCCGACGATGGCGTACGCATTCCAGTCGAACACGCCGGGCTCGATCGTGCTGACCACCCCGATCCCCACGCAGCGCCCCTGCTGACGCGCCGCCGCCTGCTCCTGGCGCAGGCGCTGGTACGCCGACATCTCGAGCACCTTGTTCAACGCCGCTTCGTAGTTGCCGCTGTCGTATTCGTTGCCGCTGGGAATCGTGTACGGGAACTGCTCCGGCGCGATGAAGTTCCGGCGCCGGATCTCGGCCGGGTCCAGCCCCACACCGCGCGCCGCGATGTCCATCATCTGCTCGAGCACCCAGTTGTGCGGCGGTGGCCCCATCCCACGATAGGGGCTCTGCGGCGACTTGTTGGTGGCTACCAGACGCAGGTCATACTGCGCGCTCGCAATCGTATAGCACCCGGTGAACGATGCCAGTGGCTTGGCTGTGGAAAAAGCCGCAAATCCCTCTCCGGTCGCCCCCATGTTGTCCACCAACTGCACCTTGAGGCCGGTGACCGTGCCGTTCTTCTTCACCGCCAGTGAGACTTCGTAGAAGCGGTCCCAGGACTGACTCCCGCCGGCGACCAGATACTCCATCCGGTCTTCGATCCACTTCACCGGCCGCCCGCCGCTCTTGCGCGACAGCAAAGCCGTGATGCCCACGCCACGCGCGCCCCCTTTTCCGCCGAAGCTCCCACCGTGTGGGTGGCCGATCATGCGGACCCTGTGCAGTGGTAGCCCCAGCATCCCCGCCGCCCCCAAGGCCATATGCCCGGGCGCCTGGAAGCTCCCCCGACAGGTCAAGCTGCCTTCCACCGGATCCCACTGGCTGATGATGCCGCAGGTCTCCATCGGGTTGGCGCCCAGTCGATGCCAGCGGAACTGCTCGGTGAAAACCTGGTCCGCCTCGCGGAACGCTTGATCCACCTCGCCCCACGTCAGCACCCGCTGCAACATGACGTTGGTGCCGCGCTCCTCGAACACCAGCGGGCTGCCAGGCTCGAGCGCCTGGGTGGGCTCCACTACCGCCGTCAAGGGCTCGTACTCGACGTTGATGAGTTCGAGGGCATCCTCCGCCACGTACCGGCTACTGGCCGCCACCGCCGCCACCGGTTCCCCGACAAAACGGGCCTTATCCGCCGCCAGACAGTAGGTGCCCCACTCCGGTGGCAGGCTGGCCATCACCTGGGTCGTACGCCGCGCCTCTTCACCGGTGACCACCGCCACCACCCCCGGCAGTTGCTCCGCCGCACGGACATCGATGCTCTTGATGCGCGCGTGCGCATACGGGCTGCGCAAGATCGCACAGTGCAGCATCCCGGGCAGCACTACGTTGTCGATGAATTCGGTGCGCCCGGTCAGCAGCTGCGGATCCTCCACCCGGTTCACCGCCCGCCCGATAAACCGGGTGGCGCTCACCGGCAGATCCGACAGCGTCTTGGTCATCTCCGCAGCCATCGGCGCCTTCACCCCTACCCTCTCCCAGAGGGAGTGTCGATTTTCTCCGAATGTAGGGACGCAGCATGCTGCGCCGCTACGGAAGCACGCGGAAAATGCGGTATACGAAACCAGCGGCCGGTCATTTCTCGACAGTCCCCGCGGCAGCGGGCGATGCCGCACGGAGTTTCGTCGCCGCCACGCGGACCGACTTCATGATCGCCATGTACCCCGTACAGCGGCAGAGGTTGCCGCCCAGCGCCTCCTTGATCTCGTCGTCGCTCGGCTGCGGATGCTGCTGCAGCAGTTCGTACGCCGACATCAAGAACCCCGGCGTGCAAAACCCACACTGCAGCCCGTGCTCTTCCATGAACGCTTGCTGCAGCGGGTGCAGCGCGCCGTCGCGGCCTCCCAGGCCCTCCACCGTCATCACCTCCGCCCCGTCGGCCTGCACCGCCAGCATCAAGCACGACCGCACCGCCTGTCCGTTCAACAGGATCGTACACGCCCCGCAGGCCCCTTGCTCACAGCCCACGTGCGTCCCCGTCAGGCCCAGATCTTGCCGCAGAAAGTCCACCAGCGTGGTCCGCGGCTCCACCGCCGCCTCATAGCTCACGCCGTTCACGGTGAGCCGAATCGGTCTCGGCGCTGTCATTCAGCCCCCTCGCAGTCGCTGGTGCGACGTCTCACGCCGCACCTCGAGCCCGTGCCGCCGCCTCGGCCAGCGCGCGCCGCGTCAGCACCTGCGCCAGATACCGGCGGTACTCCGCCGAGGCGTGCACATCCGACAATGGTTCCTCGATCACTTCGCTCACCCGCTGCCCGGCTTGCGCCCACAGCTGCTCACTCGGCGTCTGTCCGATGACCACCTGTTCCGCCGCCTGCGCCCGCAGCGGGGTGGGCCCCACCCCGAACAGCACGATGCGGCTCTGGGCGCAGCGCCCGTCGCTCCCCAGTTGCACCGTCACCACCGCCCCGGTCATGGCAAAGTCCCCGTGCCGGCGGGCGACTTCGGCGCAGGACCAGCCCGTATCCTTCGCCAGCGCCGGCACGCGCACCTCGGTCAATATCTCCGTCGGCTCCAGCGCCGTGGTCAGATAGCTCACGTAAAACTCCGCCGCCGCCATCGTGCGCTCACCCTTCGGCCCCACCGCCCGCAGCTGCGCATCGACGGCCACCGCCAGCGCCGGGTATTCGGCGGCGGGGTCCGCGTGCGCCAGCGAGCCGCCCACCGTGCCGCGGTTACGGATCTGCGCGTGGCCGATCAGCAGCGTGGCGGCGTGGAGCAAGGGGTAGCGACTCTTCACCATCGCCGAGTCCTCCACCGTGCGCTTGGTGGTCATCGCCCCGATGGCCAGCCCACCATCGCTCTCGCGGATGTACTTCAGCTCGGCCACTTTGCCCAGGTCGATCAACAGCCCCGGCCGCGTCAGCCGCATGTTGAGCAACGGCATCAAGCTCTGCCCGCCGGCCAGGATCTTCGCCTCACTCTCGTGCTCTTGCAGCAACAACACCGCCTCCGCCACCGTCGTCGGCGCGGCGTACTCAAAGCGTGGTGGCTTCATCTATGCGGTTCTTCTCTCCTGCTGAAACAAACGTTTGTTTCGCTTATAACGCCAGCCCGCCGGGAGCAATAGGGACAAGCCTCTTACCAAGAAATTCAGAAGCGTCAGCGTGGCTGCGCTGGCTGGTGTTATTTGCAGATCGAATCAGCCGTCAATCAGGAAGATGAATCCCGACTCGCACCAGACCGAGTCCCAGCTGTAGCCATCAGGTTTCTTGGTGAGATCGACCATGAGAAACCAACGCCATGGTGGATCGCCGTGATCGAAGTATTCACCCGTCAGCGTTCCGGTAAACTCCTGGCGCGCGGCAAACCGTGTCCCTTCCACAGGCCCTCCGCCATCGCACTCCGCGCGCTTCCCAGCCATGGCCGTGTCGAATCCTGGGCGTACATTCAACGAAGAATTCAGCATCCGTTACAACCTCGAGTTACGTTTTCCTTACTTGGCGCCGATGCCTCCGTCAATCGCCCCGTTTACATGCTTTCGGACTCTGTGTAAGTGGACAGCGATGATGCCGCTAGGAAACATACGCGTGTTGGATTTATCGCGCTACGCGCCGGGGCCGTACTGCACCATGCTGATGGCGGACCTCGGTGCCGACGTCATCGTCGTGGAGGAGCCGCCCGAGGTTGGCCGCCGCGTCGACCGCGCCATGGGAGTGAGCGAGCGCAACAAGGCCTTCCTGCCCATGGGCCGCAACAAGCGATCGGTGGCGCTCGATCTACGGGACGAGCGCATGCGCCAGGTGTTGTTCCGGCTGATCGAGCGCGCCGAAGTTTTCAGACACACCTGGCCAGGTGCGTACGCCAGCACCGCGGCCGGGTGAACATACGCAAGAGATCCTGCGAGAACTCGGGTACTCGGGAGAAGAGATTGCCCAGCTGACCGGAACGGAAGGAGCGGAGTGACTGAAGTCAGGACACCACGGGGAGCGTGATGTACGAGGCCCGCCGGCGCTCGTGAAAGACCTGCTGGGCTGCCCGCCGCATGTCCGCGGCGGATACGGCCGCGAGCGGCGCCGCGACATTGAGGTTGCGGTCGTACTTCGGAAAGTTGCTGCTGCTGATCTCGAGGCGGACGCGGTGCCCGGTCTGGAACGTGTGCGCCACCGCCAATAAATCGATCGACAGCTCGACGACCTCGCCTGGGGTCAGCAGCACTTCGCGATCCATGCCGTTGCGATAGCGGGCACGGATGATGCCCTCGGCAATGCCGGCACAGTATCCATCCGGTTGAACGTCCACCAACTTGCCGGTGAAGTCGGTGTCCGGAGCGCTGCTGCTCGCGAACAGGGCCACCGATACCGGCCCGGCAATCGTCAGCGGCACCGTCAAGCGTGGGGCCGTGTACACCAACACGTCGTCCCGCTGTTCCACTTCCGCCTGGTCCTGCACCCCGGCCGGGCATAAGCTCGGCGCCATGCTCCGGCCGCCCGCCGTCGGCACCGGACTGGCCGGATCGTACACGTAACTGTCCGCCGGCTCGTTGCCTGGAGCCTCCGTCTCGAGCACGCCATCACCGCATCGTGTATTCGCCCGTCCGCCGCTGCGAAGGTAATACCGCGTCGCTGTGTGCGGCGGTGGCCAGGCGTCGGCCTCGTGCCAGGCATTGCTGCCCATGACGAAGTAGCGTACGCGCTTGGCGCCGGGAGCGGCGGTCTGCTTCTCGGCCACCCAACGATCGAACCACTCGAGCGCCAGCGGAGCCACCATGGTCGGGCCGCTCACCGCGGCCGGCCCGAACTCCCGCTCACCCGCAGCGGACTTGCGCACGCCGAGGTAGCTCATGTGCTCCCACGGACCGATAACTAACTCATGCGTATCACGCACCCGTCTGTCGGGATGCGACTTCAACGCCTCGTTCAGATCCAGGTGCCCCTTGAGAAACCCGTCGTACCAGCACGAAATCTGCAGCACCGGAACCTTGATGTTCACGGCATGTGCGACGGCGTCCACCTGTTCCCAGTACCCGTCGTACTTAGGATGCGCCAGCCACTCGTCGTAGTACCGCGCGATGCCGCCTTGAAAGAGCGGGTGGTTAAGCTGCGGCAAGTGGCGGATCGCCTCCCTGGGCTCGGTGACGCCAAGCGTGAGCCGGGCCAGCATCTGCTCCAGCTCCGGCTCATTCAGTCCCAAGCGGGACACGGTGTCCCAACCCTGGTGGAGCGCCCACCAGAGGTTGAACGCCAGCTCGAAGGCGCCGCCGCTGTACACCCAACCTTGGTGGTAGTTGGCGCCGGTCATGTACGACACACAAGCCTTCAGGTGCGGCGGTGCGGCGACGAGTGCTTGGATGGTGGTGACGCCGTTGTAGGACGACCCGTAGATGCCGACCCTCCCGTCACTCCACGGCTGTGCCGCCGCCCATTCGACCGTATCGTACCCGTCCGACCCTTCGCAGAAGAAGGGTACCCACTCACCTTCCGACTTGAACCGGCCGCGGCTGTCTTGCACGACCACGACGTAGCCGCGTTCCACCGCCGCCACCGGGCTGAACATGAGCGTGCCGACAACCCACCAGTCGTCCTTGCTGTAAGGCGTGCGGTGCACGAGCACCGGGTAGCGGCCCGCCGCCGCGGGCCGGTAGATGTCTGTCGCCAGCTTCACACCATCCCGCATCGGGATGAGGAGGTCACGCTCCACGGTGAGCGATGTACTCATCGTCCTTCGATCGCCGTGCGTCCAGCACGTCGCGGGCGCAGGGCGGGTAGGAGCACCAGCCCTCTGTCAGAAGAGAGTGTCGATAAATGGGAGGCAGACCCTTCGACAGGCTCGGGGTGAACGGAATTCTTCTTTGAAATTGAATACCCAACCGCTCGTGCTGAGCTTGTCGAAGCACTGTTTACGAGACAATCGACACCCCCAGAAGAGAGAAACATGCGAGGCATTACTCCTCACCGAGCGGCGCGCCGAAGAGATCCTCGAACACCCCGAGCGCCTCTTCCACCATGTCGAACACGATCTGCCGGGCCGGCTTCATCGTGGTCACAAAGCCCACGCCCTGTCCCGCGGCCTCGGTCATGAACGATTCGATGTTCCAGTCGATCGCCGACTGCTTGACGTCCGCGAAAAGGAGCAGCTGGTACGGCGGCGGTGCCGGCCTCGGTGCTTTGGGCCCATCCCACTCCTCGTGCCACTTGCACTTCAGCGTGCGCATGGTGAAACCCGATATGCACGCGGAGAAGGCAGTGTCCTCCTGGGAGGCGGCGAGGATCTTCTCCTTGATGATCATGTCGACATCCGATTCACGCGAGGCCAACCACACCGTACCCGTCCACACACCGACGGCGCCCAAGGTGATCGCGCCCGCCAAGTGCCGGCCTGTCGTGATGCCACCGGCGGCGATGACCGGAGTGTCGCCCGCCATGGCAGCGACCTGAGAAACGATGGAGAACGTGCCGATCGGGCCGGTGTGGCCGCCAGCGTCGATTCCCTGCGCGACGATCACATCGACCCCGGCTTCGATCTCCCGTTTCGCTTGCCGGGGCTTTCCGATCAGGCCCCACACCTGCATGCCGCGGGCATGCGCCGCTTCGAGCACGAAGGAGGGGTTCCCCAGCCCCGACGCCAGCACCGGCACGCGCTCCTCGAGCACCACCTCCAACTGCTTGCGCGGGATCTCCTTGTTCATCCAGCCGAGGTTGTAGAGCTCGGGCCTTTTCTTCGGCGGCGGGATGTTGTGCCGCCGTTTGATGTCCTCGACGAAGTCGTGCTGTGGTTTGGGGATCTGCGCGATCAGTTCCTCCACCGAGCCGACCGGTGGCACCGACGCCGGAAACACCAAGTCGATACCGAAGGGCTTGCCGCCGATCCGTTCGCGCAGCCATTTGATGTCCGCCTCGAGCTCGTCCGGGGTATGATGCGTCTCGCCAAGAACCGCAAACCCGCCGGCGTTGATCACCGCCACCGCAACGTCTTTGCAGTGCGTGAAGGCGACAATCGGATACTCGATACCCAGTGAGTCACACAGCTTCGTGTGGAGTGGATTCCTGCTCACGTTCATTATCCTTTCTCTAGCGCACGCCCAACTTCTCGCGGCGGCACATCATTGCCAACTCCATGGTTTAAGGTCAAGGCTCCGGGAGGGCGTGACGCTGACTTGGATGACTAGAAACATCTGATGCACATCAGGCCACCAGATGACCTGATCAGCCTATTCCATCTCCTTACCGGGACTGTCGATAAATGGGAGACAGACCCTTCGACAGGCTCAGGGTGAGCGGAAATATTCTTCGAAATTGAATACCCAACCGCTCGTGCTGAGCTTGGCGAAGCACTTTTTGCGAGACAATCGACAGTCCCAAAAGGAGGGGAACACCTATCAGAACTTCCGCGAGGGCATAGCACGCGATGTGTGGGTCAGGCGAGCCACGGCTTGGTGCTTGACGGGCCTCCATTATTGGTAGACATGGCGCAGGCAGTTCGCCGCGATCCGGCCTTGGGAGGCACGTGATACAGGCCTGGGGCAGGGTTGCAGTAGCATTGTCGATCGGCGCGACCGGTGCCAGACCTACCCCGCTGATGAAGGCGGTGGAGGCCGGTCAGCGCAGCGGCCATACGACGCTCCCGCTTACGGTGGCGGGCTGCGTCCAGCGTCAGTCCGGCAGGTCCGCTCCCCGTTGGCTCGCCCTTCGCCGTCGCTCAGGACATGCTTCGGGCGGCTTCGTACGAAACTGGAGAATCATAAACAACAAGTCTCAAACATCGAGGGCCAAAACGATCGGCGCGGCACCCTCCTGCAGGCACAGTGATGCGGTGCAGGCCGCGCACGGGATGAAGCCTGACCAGCGCATGCACAACTCCTCGTGTACCGCCGACGACGCCAACCGCGACGGGGCAATCACCGTCGACGAACTCGTCACCGCGGTGAACGCCGCGCTCAACAGGTGCGATGGATGAAGCGGGTGCGACCGAGCGGCGCACGCATCGACGTTTGCCGCCTCGCAGCGTCGGTTCGGCCGACGGTCGAAGGGGCGATAGCAAGAGGTCCATTGCGATACGGGGAACTCGCGGCCTGCTTGCGGCGTTACGGCTCCAACCACCAGCGGGTGAGTTCAAGCTCGACCGCCTCGAACGGCTCCGCCCGCACGCGTTCGCTCCCGCCGTGCGTGCTGGCCACGACCCAGCGGCCATTCTCAAGTCGGTAGACTTCGAGTGTTCTTGCCAGCGGTTCGACGAGCCAGAGATGGCCGACCG
>DASVHW010000219.1 GCA_036382395.1 Candidatus Binatia bacterium
CCTCAATATCCCTGTAGTTCGGCGAAGCGGTTGCGGTGGTACGCGGCAGTGCCGAAGGTCATCTCCGCTACACGGGCCCGTTTGATGAAAAAGCCAATGTCGTGCTCGTCGGTCATGCCGATGCCGCCGTGCATCTGCACGGCCTCGTTACTGATCAGAACGAAGGCGTCGGAGCAGCGGGCCTTGGCGATGCTGGCGAGGGCCGGAACCCGCTGGCTGTCCTCATCGATGGTCTTGTGGGCAGCCATGACGGCGGAACGCGCTAGCTCGGTCTCGATGTACATCTTGGCGGCACGATGCTTGAGGGCTTGAAACGAGCCGATCGGAACACCGAACTGCACGCGCGTCTTCAGGTAATCCAAGGTCATCGACAGCGCGGCGTTCATGCCGCCGAGCATCTCGGCACACAGGCCGATGGTGGCACGGTCGATCACGGTGTCGAGGATGTCGCTGCCGTGGTCCACCTTTCCGAGCACGTCGTCGCCGGCCGCGGCCACATCGTCCAGGCGGACGATGGCGGCGTTGCGGCTGTCGATGCGCCACTGCCTCTCAATCGAGAGCCCGGGCGCATGGACATCGAGCAGGAAGAGGGTCATCCCGGCGCGGTCGGCAGTTGCCCCGGAGGTGCGTGCCGACACCAGGACCCGGTCCGCCCCGAAGCCGTCCAGCACGTGGACCTTCTCGCCGCTCAATCTCCATCCCGACGAGGTCTTCTGGGCTTGCGTCTCGACGTCGTGCGGATTGTAACGACTGCGCGATTCCTGGTGCGCCAACGCTAGGAGCAGATCGCCGCTGATCAGGGAGGGGAGCACGGCCTGGCGTTGGGCCGGCGATCCGCCGATGGCGATGGCGTTGCCCGCCAGCAAAATGTTCGAGATGAACGGTTCGGGCAGCAGCCCGCGCCCGAGTTCTTCCAGGATGACCATCAGTTCGGTGTAACCGAGCCCGGCACCGCCGTATTCTTCGGGGAAAATAATCCCCAGCCAGCCGAGCTTGGCCATTTCACCCCACAGCGTCCGCGAGTATCCGAGCGGATCGCCACTGTCGCGCAGGGTCCGAACACGGCGCAGCGAAGAGTTCTTATTCACGAACTCGCGGGCGGTGTCCTGCAGTAACTGCTGCTCTTCGTTCAGAATGAGTTCCATGCGTTCGGCTCTCACTTCAGTCCGGCAATCCCAGGACGCGTTTGGCGATGATGTTCAACTGAATCTCCGAGGTCCCACCCTCGATCGAGTTGCCGCGCGAGCGTAGCCAGTCCCGCGTCAGTGCGAGCTCGCTCTCGTCGAACCCGGCACCTTCCCAGCCGAGCCCCTGTGGGCCGGCGATGGCCAGCATCAGTTCGCGCCGGCGCATGTTCGTCTCGGTGCCGTAGTACTTGAACATCGACGTTTCAGGCCCCGGCTTGTGGCCGGCCTTCATGCTGTCCTGCGAGCGCTTCAGCGTCAGATCCAAGCAGGCCGCATCCATGTCCAACTGCGTGATGCGGTCACGGATGATCGGGTCGGCGATACGCGCCGCGCTCGCGGGCAGGTAGCGCCGGGCAAGCTCGAGCAGCGGATTGCCCGGTGCGCGATCCTTGAAGATATCGGCGATCATCGTGCGCTCGTGCCCGAGCAGTGCCTTGGCCATGGCCCAGCCGCCGTTGACCTGCCCCACAACTTGCGAACGCGGGACGCGGACGTTGTCGAGGAAGGTTTCGCAGAAGGGCGACGAGCCACTGATCAACAGGATCGGCCTGACGCTGACGCCGGGGCTGGTCATGTCCATGAGCAGGAAGGTGATGCCTGCCTGCTTGCGCACGTTGGGGTCCGTGCGCACCAGCAGAAACATCCAGTCGGCTTTGTCGGCGTACGAGGTCCAGATCTTCTGACCGGTGACGACGAAGTCGTCGCCATCGATGACGGCGCGGGCTTGCAGGCCGGCGAGATCGGAACCGGCCCCTGGTTCGGAATAGCCCTGGCACCAGCGGATTTCGCCGCGACCGATTGGTGGCAGGTGAACCCGTTTCAGGTCCTCACTGCCTTCCTGCAGCAGCAGCGGCCCGATCATCGTGAGGCCGAAGCCGACCAGTGGCGCGCGCACCCCGAGCTTGGCCATCTCCTGGCTGAGGATCTTGGCCTCGGCCTTGTCGAGCCCGCCACCGCCGTATTGTTTTGGCCACGTGGGCGCGGTCCAGCCGCGCTCGGCCATGACGTCGAGCCAACGTTTCACGTCGGCTGGGTACTGCGCCCGGCGCCCACCCCAGCACAAGTCGTCGACCACGCGCACCGGAGTGCACATCGATTTGGGCGCATGGGCCAGGAGCCACTGCCGCGTTTCCTCGCGAAACTGTTCGAGGGTGTCCATGGGCAGTGTTTTCCTACGGCGCCACGCTGCGGTCAAGGCTGCGTGATCAGCCTGCGTGTCTGAACCTCACCGCAAGCTCGAAGCCCGTCCCGCTAAGTGGAATGCGATGCTCGCGACCAGCTGTCCCTGCACACCGTGCCGCACCTGCGGCAGGTGCCGGGCCATTATTCGAGGAAGTAGCCTTCTTCGCCGTGCTCGTTGATGTCGAGGCCCATGTGTTCGACTTCGGGCGTGGGGCGCAGACCGATCGTGGCCTTGAGGGCGAAGCCGATGATGCCGGTGCCCACGACGGACAACACCAGCGTGATGCCCATGGCGTCCAGCTGATGCAGCCACAGGGTGTTGCCGACGATCCCTTTCAGGTTGATGGCGAGATTGGGGTTCGCCTCGGTGGTGGCGAGGACGCCCGCCAGCAGGGTGCCGATCGTCCCGCCGACGGCGTGGATGCCGAAGGTGTCGAGGGAATCGTCGTATCCGAGCTTCATCTTCAATTTGCTGCACGCAAAAAACGTCGCGACCCCCGCGCACAGACCGATCAACACCGCGCTGTTGGCCGTGACGAACCCGCTGGCGGGCGTGATCGTGGCAAGGCCGGCGACGGCGCCGGAGCACATGCCGAGCACGCTCGGTTTGCCGCGCAGAAACCGTTCGAGCAGGCCCCAGACGCATAGGCCCACGACGGCGGCGAACGTGGTGCTGACAAAAGCGTTCGAGGACACCGTGTCGGCCGCCAAGGCACTGCCGGCGTTGAACCCGTACCAGCCGACCCACAGCATCCCCGTGCCGACGGCGCAGAGCACCATGCTGTGCGGCAGGATCTGGTCCCGGCCGTAACCGGAGCGCTTGCCGAGGATCAGGCACAACACCAGTGCTGACCAGCCCGACGACATATGCACCACCATGCCGCCGGCAAAATCGATCGCCTTGATCTGCGCCTGCGGGTTTCCGGAACCGTTCATCAGGCCGTCGACGCCCCAGATCATGTGGGCCAGCGGGAGATAGACGACCAGCATCCAGATGGCGCTGAACACCATGATGGCGGTGAACTTGATGCGCTCGGCAACGGCGCCGACGATCAACGCCGGCGTGATGATGGCGAACATCATCTGGTACATGGCGAAGATATTGTGCGACACCCACTGGGCGTAATCGGTGTTGGGTTGGGCGGTGACGCCGCGCAGGAACGCATACTGGAATCCGCCCAGGATCGGCGTGCCGGGTGCGAACGCCAAGCTGTAGCCGAAGGCCCACCACATCATGGCGACCAGGCCGGCCAGACCGAGGCATTGGCCGAGGACCGACAGCACGTTCTTGCGCCGCACCAAGCCGCCGTAAAACAGCGCCAGGCCGGGCAGCGTCATGAACAGCACCAGCGCGGTCGACACCATCATCCAGCCGTTGTGGCCGGGGCCCGGCCCGGGAACGTTGGAAGTGGCAGTCACGCGCGCGCCGTTGTTCACGTAGGCCTCGAGGTCGGCTACGCGCTGCTCCAGCGTCGGCTCGGCCGTCGCCGTGGCGGCGGCAACCAACAGGATTAATCCAAAACAAGTCGATGCGATGCTCCGGTGCATGACAAGAAATCCTCTCGCCCTTGTCGTTGTTGACGGCTGGACCGGGCTGATACCGCGCCGACAGGAAAGAAACAATGGGCGTGCCACACCCCAGCGCTGTTCAGCGCGCCGAGCCCCGGTGCCCAGGTCGGTACCGCTCGCTGAGATGCTGCGCCAGGTCCTGCTCGTCGAACCACACCGGTTTCAGCTGCATGTCGGCAAACAGCGGTGACTGATCGCTGAAATGCGGCGAGTGCGGCACCGACGTGGCGCTGCCGAACTGGTGAACGCTGTGCGAGTGCACGCGCCCACTCGGATCCCATTCGACCAGCAGAATGAGGCCGTCGCCGTCGTCGGCAATCAATCGTCCGGACGCGTCCCGCGTGCCGCGAATGGCGCGCAACACATCGGGCCCGCCGTCGAGCGGCAGATCAATGGGCCCGCGCACCAGGCGTTGCACCTGTCCCAACGGCACATCGACCCGCCCGAAGTGCT